>NZ_JAZDVY010000002.1:0-83829 GCF_036350695.1 Tenacibaculum sp. FZY0031 | reverse complement strand
ATAAACTAACAAAATTCTATGTTATGTTATTTATTGTCACTTCGAGTAAAATTATTGAAATGAAATGTAAATAATTTTGTACTTCGGCTACGCTCAGCAGAGCTATCGAGAAGTATTCGAATTAGTTCTCGATACAATTTTTATTTCGTTATCACTCAATAAAAATCACTCGAACTGACAATTACTATCTGGAGATAACCACGTCGCTCATTTCGACTTTTGAGTTTACCTTGAGCGAAGCCGAAAGGCTCAATGACCGCTTCTCGTTATGACGGTTATTTAGAACCAAGAAGAAAGACCGCTTCGCTGTTAGAGTAAAGACGGGTAATTTTAGAGCCAAGAAAATAGACCGCTTCGCTGTTAGAGCAAAGATGCCTTGTTTCTCTTTTCTTGTTTCTTTGTTCTTGCCTCTTTGTTCTATTTTCTTCTACAATACCTTCTCCAACAACGCTATATACAACGCAATCCCTTCTTCAATTTCTTGCAGATAAATGAACTCATCGGCGGTATGGGAACGGGTACTGTCTCCGGGACCTAGTTTTAACGACGGACAACTCAACACGGCTTGATCCGATAGGGTAGGTGAACCATAGGTTTTTCTTCCTAAGGCAATGCCTGCTTGTACCAACGGATGGGGTACCGGAATAGAAGAGGAGTTTAAATGCAATCCTCTTGGCTCAATTTTACACGGTGCGTGTTCCTGTAAAAAATCGCTTACTTCCTGATTGGTATATTGGTCGTTTACACGAACATCTACTACCAGTTTTACCTCTGCGGGAACGGCATTGTGCTGCTTTCCAGCATTGATTTGTGTTACGGTGAGTTTGACGTCTCCTAAGGTTTCCGACGTTTTTTCAAACGTAATATCTTTAAACCATTGTAATACTTCAATCGTATTATAAATGGCGTTATCGTGATTCGGGTGTGCGGCATGGCTTGGGGTTCCGCTTACTTCGGCATCAAATACTACCAAGCCTTTTTCGGCAATGGCTAAATTCATTAACGTAGGCTCACCTACAATAGCCACATCAATCTTGGGTAAGGTTTTTAATAATCCGTTTAACCCGTTAGGGCCGCTATTTTCTTCTTCTGCTGTTCCTGCAAATACCAAGTTGTATTGTAGGTTTTCTTGAGCATAAAAATAGGTGTAGGTTGCTAATAACGAAACCAAACAGCCTCCGGCATCGTTACTTCCCAATCCGTAAAGTTTTCCATCTTCTACCATAGCTTTAAACGGGTCTTTGGTATATCCGTTGTTCGGTTTTACGGTATCGTGATGTGAGTTCAATAGCAATGTAGGTTTATTGGCATCAAAATATTGATTGGTAGACCATACATTGTTTTGCGTTCGGGTATACGGTATGTTGTATTCCTGAAACCAGTTTTCTAATAGTAGGGCAGTAGCATCTTCTTCCGAAGAAAAAGAAGGTGTTTCTATTAGGTTTTTTAACAGCCTGATGGCTTTTGTGGTAAGTCTTTGTATCATGATAGTTGTAATGAGGTGTGTTTGTTTGTTGAGTTAAATACCATAGCTGTATTGCCTATGTGTACTTTTTGAACGTTGTTTTTTAGGGCATGAAAGCAATTGTCTAACTTAGGAAGCATACCTTCAAAAATGACTCCGTCAGTTTTTAGTCGAGCATAGGTGTCTAACGTGATTTGTTCAATAACAGAAGTATCATCAGTAACATCAGTTAACACGCCCGGTTTTTCAAAACAATAATAGAGTTCGGTACTGAAATGTGCCGACAAACCGATGGCAATTTCCGAGGCTATAGTATCGGCATTGGTATTGAGTAATTGTCCGTTTGCATCATGCGTAATCGCACAAAATACAGGCGTTACCCCGTGATTGATTAATAGGGCAGGAAGCTCAGGGTTTACTTTGACCACGTCTCCGGCAAATCCGTAATCAATAGGTTTTGCAGGACGTTTTACTGATACAATGGTGTTTCCGTCTGCTCCGGTAAAGCCTATGGCATTGGCATTGTGGGCTTGTAACTGAGCAACAATTTGTTTGTTGATTTTTCCGGCATATACCATGGTAATTACGTCTAATGTTTGTGTATCCGTTATACGTCTGCCTTCAATCATAGTTACCGGAATGTTGAGTTGCTTAGCCAATTCAGAAGCTAATTTTCCTCCACCGTGTACTAATACTTTAGGCCCTTTTAACTGAGCGAAATCAGCTAAGAAGTTGTTCAAAGCTTTTTCATCATTAATGATGTTTCCGCCTATTTTAACAATCTTTATGGTTTTCATTTCTTCAATTATCTTTTAATTTAATGTCACGTCGAGTGATTTTTCGTATTGAAAGGAAGAAAAATTGTATCGAGACGCTTTCAAGTAGTTCTCGATACATCTCCCTGTGGTCGACACTCGAACTGACAAGTTAAAATTCAACTTAAATGTGTTAAAATCTCCTTTAATACTACCTGAGCTGCAAAAGTTCTGTTATTGGCTTGTTCTATCACCAATGCATTATCGCCATCTAAAACCGCATCTTCCGCTACTACATTTCTTCTGATGGGCAGGCAGTGCATAAATTTAGCAGCACCTATTTTTTCTTGTGTAATCATCCAGTTAGGATCTTGGCTTAATATGTTACCGTAGTCATTAAAAGAACTCCAGTTTTTAGCATAGATGAAATCGGCATTCTCAAAAGCTTTCTCTTGGTCATATTCAATAGGGAACTGTTTCGTGATTTCCGGATCTAACTCATATCCTTTCGGATGGGTAATGACAAAATCTACCTCCATTTTGTGCATTAAGTGTACAAAAGCATTGGCTACCGAGTGCGGCAATGCCTTCGGGTGCGGTGCCCATGACAGTACTACTTTAGGTTTGGCTACCGTTTTGGTTTCCGTAATGGTAATGGCATCTGCCAACGCTTGTAGCGGATGGTCGGTAGCACTTTCCATATTTACAATAGGCACGGTGGCGTATTTTACAAAACTGTTCAACACGGTTTCGGCGCTGTCTTTTTCTTTGTCCTCTAGGGTAGGGAATGCCCTTACCGCAATAATATCGGCATATTGAGAAATTACTTTGGCAGCTTCTTTAATATGTTCAGAAGTATTTAAGTTCATCACAGCACCATCTTCAAACTCCATATTCCAAGCATTGGTAATGTTTAACACGCTTACCTCCATACCTAAGTTTTTAGCTGCTTTTTCAGTACTTAATCTGGTACGTAAACTAGCATTAAAGAACAGCATAACTAAGGTTTTGTGTTGTCCTATATGCGTACATTGATACGGGTTCTTTTTTAATTGAATTGCCTTTTGTATGGTATCTGAAAGATTCTCAATATCGTTGATAGCGGTATATTTTTTCATGATTTTGTATGGGTGATTGCCTCTTTAGCAATCTATATTTTGGTATTACGTCACCCAGATGATTCGGGATTGGTAATGAGGTTGTTTATATGTTTCATTTGTATTTGTGGGGGTATGTGTAACCAAAGTTTTATTGTTAATGTTTTAATCATTAGTCTTTTAAGTTTTGATGTGTCATGTCGAGTGGTTTTTCTGACTAAAAGGAAGAAAAATTGTATCGAGAGATCATTTATTAGTTCTCGATAGCTCTGCTGAGAAAAGCCGAAGCACATCTCCCTTAGGGTCGATACTCGAACTGACAACCAAGTTATCATTAACTCAAAATTTATGGTATTAATAAAACCAAGGTTTATTGAGGTTTTTCCGCGATTTTAGTTTCATGCTACTTGTGTTATGATTAGTTCAATTCTTTTTGTAAGGCGATGATAAAAGCATCTACATGTTCCTTTTGTAAGGTTAACGATGGTAAAATTCTCAATAGGTTAGGGCTTTTAGCACTTCCTGTAAATACATGCTGATTGAATAATAATGATTTTCTTAAGTTGGCAATAGGAAAATCAAATTCTAAACCTAACATGAAACCTCTACCTTTTATAGCTTTTAATTGTGGAATGGTGGAAACTTGCTCAATAAAGTAAGCAGAAACCTCTTGTACATTCTTCATTAACTGTTCTTTTTCTATGGTATCAAGCACCGCCAAAGAAGCTGCACAAGCCAAGTGATTACCACCAAAGGTAGTACCCAACAATCCATGAGAAGCTTGAATGCTTGGGTGAATTAAAATACCGCCAATAGGAAATCCGTTCCCCATTCCTTTTGCCATAGAAATAATATGTGGCGTAATGTCATGTTTTTGAAAAGCAAAGAAATCACCCGTTCTACCAAATCCGCACTGAATTTCATCTGCAATCAATACAGTGTTGTATTGTTGGCATAAGGTTTCCAATCCTTTATAAAAAGTGGTAGATGCTTCGTCTAAGCCACCAATACCCTGAATGGTTTCAATAATAATAGCGCAAATATCCTTATTCTGAAGAGCCTTTTCAACACCTTCCAAGTCTTCAAACTCTAAAAAGATAACTTCTTGTTGTGCATTGATAGGAGCTATGATTTTAGGATTGTCAGTAGCTGCTACTGCCGCAGAAGTACGCCCGTGAAACGAGTTTTTAAAAGCAATTACTTTTTGTTTGCCTGTGTGAAAAGAGGCTAGTTTTAAGGCATTCTCATTAGCCTCAGCTCCCGAATTACATAAGAATAACTGATAGTCTTTACAACCCGATAGTTTTTCTAATTGGTTAGCCAATGCAACCTGTAACGGATTTTGAATGGCATTGCTGTAAAAACCTAGTTTACTTACTTGTTCGCTAATATTTTTAACATAGGTAGGGTGTGAGTGCCCGATAGAGATTACAGCGTGTCCGCCATATACATCTAAATATTGCGTGCCTTTATCGTCGTATACATATACGTCGTTGGCAGTTACCGGGGTAATATCATAAAGAGGATATACGTCAAATAAACTCATTAGTTTGCTGTTTTTATAGTGTTAATTTTGTTGAAAGAGGCAACCATTCCTTGTATTAAAGCAGCACTTAAACCTTTGTGTTCCATTTCGTTTAAGCCTTCAATAGTACAACCTTTTGGGGTGGTTACTTTGTCTATTTCTTCTTCCGGATGATTTCGGGTGGCAATTAATAAATTGGCAGCGCCTTCACTGGTGTGCATGGCTAGTTCTTGTGCTTCTTTAGCATCAAAACCTAACTGAATAGCGGCCTGTGTTGTGGCACGTATCAAACGCATCCAAAAGGCAATACCGCTTGCACATACTACGGTAGCCGCCTGCATTTGGCTTTCAGGAATCACCATAGAAGTACCTAATTGATTGAAGATAGTGGTTGTGGTTTGCAGGTGTGCTTTTCCTTGAGCATTGCTACAAATACAGGTCATAGATTTTCCTACGGCAATAGCTGTATTCGGCATCGCTCTCATAATAATAGCATCAGTTCCAATAAGGTTTTCTATTTTGTCTATGGAAAAACCGGTAATGGTAGAAATTAAGATATGCTTTTCCGTAAGTACCGAGGCGGTTTCTTTTAAAACTCCCTCAAAGTGTCTGGGTTGCACCGCAAAAATGATGATGTCTGATTGTGTAATGGCTTCCTCGTTGTTGGTACTGATGAAAACATTTGGGAGACTTTTAAATTCGTTAAGTTCATCCGTATTTCTTTTCGTTAAGAAAAGCTGTGTAAACGAGTTGTGTTGTATCAATCCTTTTGCAATGGATTTACCTAAATTTCCTGTTCCTATTATTGCTATGTTCATTTGGAAAGCTTTGATTGTATGTTGTGTTGTTGTTCGTTAATCTCTTTGTAACTATTAGAAATAGGTTGCTTTTAGTTGTAATCCGTTATCTTCCTGAAAACCAAACATCAGGTTCATATTCTGAATTGCCTGTCCGGAAGCTCCTTTTAATAAATTGTCAATTACACTGGTAATAAGTAATTTATTACCGTGTTTGTGTACATGAAGTAAACACTTATTGGTATTGACTACTTGTTTTAAATGCAACTCTTGCTCTGTTACATGCGTAAAAACAGCCTCTTTATAATACTCAGTATAGAGTTGTGTCGCCTCTTCTAAAGTTCCTTCAAAATGAGTGTACAACGTAGCGTAAATACCTCTGGAAAAATTTCCTCTGTTAGGCATAAACCATACATCATTGTCAAAACTGTTTTGAAGAGTATGCAAAGTCTGATTGATTTCTCCTAAATGCTGATGTGTAAAAGGCTTATAGTACGAAAAATTGTTATCTCTCCATGTATAATGCGTGGTGGCTGATAACGAAGTTCCTGCTCCGGTAGCTCCGGTTACTGCATTGATATGCACATCCTCTTGTAACAAACCTGCATTTGCTAACGGCAGTAAGGCTAATTGGATAGCGGTAGCAAAACATCCCGGATTGGCAATATAAGATGCCTGTTGAATGGCTTCTTTTTGGAATTCCGGTAACCCATATACAAACTCTTTCCCTTGAAAAGTACTGTCAGCTTCCAGTCTGAAATCATTCCCTAAATCAATAATTTTTGTATGATTTGAAAAGGGATGTGTTTCTAAAAACTGTTTAGAATGTCCGTGTCCTAAGCATAAGAATAAAACATCTACAGAAGTGTTGATTTCATTGGTAAAGGTTAAATCGGTACTCCCCACCAAATCCTGATGCACATTCGCTATTTTGTTGCCTGCATTAGAAGTACTGTACACAAAATTAATAGCCGCTTTTGGATGCTGTAACAAAAGCCTGATTAATTCTCCTGCGGTATATCCCGCCCCTCCAATGATTCCTACTTGTATCATATTGTTTGTTGTTTGCTCACTAAGTGAGATTTGTTTATTAGTATTTAGAATTTAGTAGTTAGTATTGAGTAATTAGAATCTATACTAACAAAATTCTATATTCATTATATTATGTGTTGTCATTGCAAGCCTTTCGACTGTTGCTCAAGACAGGCTAAAGCAAAGCAATCTGCTAAGAATAGTATTTCTCGTTATGACGGTTTTTATTTTAGTAGTTAGTATTAAATATGTTAACTAACAGAATTCTAAATTTATATTTTCGCTAACCGCTAACCGCTAACCGCTAACCGCTAACCGCTAACCGCTAACCGCTAACCGCTAACCGCTAACTCCTAATTGATTCACCTGTTGATATATCTTATTCTGATTTCCTAATAACTTAATAAACCCTTTAGCATCTTCAGCAGTCCATCCTTTGTTTAGTTCACCATAACTACCAAACTTGGCATTCATTAAATCGTGTGGAGAATCAATTCCGTCTAAGGTAAAATGATACGGTTTTAGCGTTACGAAAACATTTCCAGTAACCTTTGCTTGGCTATTAGCAAAGAAAGCTTCCATATCTCTCATCACAGGATCTAAATACTGACCTTCATGTAGGTGCATACCATAAAAACTAGCCAAATACTCCTTGTGTTGTAATTGCCATTTGGTTAAGGTGTGCTTCTCTAACAAATGGTGCGCTTTAATTGTGATTAACGCTGCTGCCGCCTCAAAGCCAACTCTTCCTTTAATACCTACAATAGTATCGCCTACGTGAATATCTCTGCCAATTCCGAATTTAGAAGCTAAGGCATTCAGTTGCTCAATATTTTGCTCAGGAGCTTTTTCATGGTCATTAATAGCTGTTAATTCTCCCTTAAAAAAAGAAAGTTTTACTTGTTCTGGAGCCGTTTTAGTTACTTGCGAAGGATACGCATGTTCTGGTAACGGATGTTCTGAGGTTAAGGTTTCTTCACCACCTACACTGGTTCCCCATAAGCCTTTATTAACTGAGTATTTAGCTTTTTCCCAAGACAAATCAATACCGTTGTTTTTTAAGTATTCAATTTCTTCCTGTCTTGAAAGTTGTAAATCTCTAATAGGCGTTATGATTTCAATTTCAGGAGCAATCGTTTGAAAAACCATATCAAACCTCACCTGATCGTTCCCGGCACCTGTACTACCATGAGCAATATAACTAGCACCAATACTTTTAGCATAGTTTACAATTTCTATGGCCTGTATAATTCTTTCAGCACTTACTGAAAGCGGATAGGTGTTGTTTTTTAATACGTTACCAAAAATTAAGTACTTAATTACTTTGTTATAATAATCAGTTACCGCATTGATATTTTTATAGGTAGCCACACCCATGGTGTAAGCGTTGTGTTCAATTCTTTTAATTTCTTCGGAAGAAAATCCGCCAGTGTTTACACTAACCGCATGAACTTCATATCCTTGTTTTGATAAGCTTACCGCACAGTACGAAGTATCTAATCCGCCACTATAAGCAATTACTAATTTTTTCATTTTTTGTCTTTTTTTAGGAAGATGGTTTCCTTAATTCTTTTGAGTCTTTGAAAGACTTTGGCTTTTACTTTTATGTTTTGAGGTTTTTTGTTAGGATCGAATAACATACCTGTACACAAACACATTTTTTGCTGTGTACGTTGCAAGACATCGTAATTTTTACAAGTCTGACAACCATTCCAAAAAGACTGATCTTCTGTAAGTTCAGAAAAAGTAACAGGTTGATAGCCTAATTCGCTGTTGAGTTTCATAACCGCTAAGCCAGTAGTGATACTAAACACTTTGGCATTAGGAAACTTGGTTCTTGAATGCTCAAAAACTACTTTTTTAATTTTTTTGGCTAAGCCAATACCTCTATAATCTGGATGTACGATTAATCCAGAGTTCGCTACAAACTTGCCATGGCTCCAAGCCTCGATATAGCAAAAGCCAGCAAACTTATCTCCGTCTAGTGCTATAACAGCATTGCCATTTTCTAGTTTTGTAATAATATATTCTGGTTTTCTTTTGGCAATTCCTGTGCCTCTAACCAGTGCAGCTTCGTCAATAGTTTGACAAATAATTTCTGCATACTTACTATGCGATTGATTAGCAATAACAACTCTCATTGAAATTGATTTTAAATATATTTTCTGTTAATAATCCTTGGTTTGAAAGAAGAACTGGACGCACCTGAGTTCCCAAAAAGAAGTCATACCCTTACGGGCGACGTCGGATAAAAGTAGGTCGTACAGTAGTTGAGTTGTTAAAAATAACAACAGGAATTTGTAACGATATAAAAATGTAAATGATTGAAATCACAGATAAAAAAATAAATTATACAATACTCAGTTTAAAGCAAAAGGAAGACTAGTACCGTCTGTAAGACCGCACTAATAAACTGGGTATATGATTGTATATTTTATTTGTTTGCATGATGCCGCAAATCTATAAAATAAATTTTGATAAATACTAAACAAAAAATAAAATTTTTTATAAGTGTAAGTAATATAGGAGGTTATGAG
The DNA here is from genome assembly GCF_036350695.1 of Tenacibaculum sp. FZY0031. NCBI lineage: Bacteria > Pseudomonadati > Bacteroidota > Flavobacteriia > Flavobacteriales > Flavobacteriaceae > Tenacibaculum > Tenacibaculum sp. FZY0031. Next base: position 74,621 of record NZ_JAZDVY010000002.1, on the reverse strand, counting down.
ATGTTTTTTTATAAGGGGAAATAAAAAAAACAAAAAAACATTAGGATAACTAAAAAATAATTTCAAATATTTGTGGCATCAAATGAAGAAACAAGTAGTAAATATCATTTCTATTATTATTGTCATTGTGATTATTTCACAAGGATAAGGAAGTGGTATTTATTATTAAATAATATAAATTTTAAAAAGGCTTCCTAAATTTTAGGAAGCCTTTTTTAGTTGCAAAAAATATGAATCAATTTTTTAACATCGTGGTAATTATTATTGTCATTATTAGCTCTCCACCGAGTTGATACAGATAATTTTTGCCTATAAGGAAGCCTGTATCTAACTCTAGATACAGGCTTTTTTTATTCCGTGAATATCATAAGGTTAAAAAGTTAATGTATTGATTTTTAAATAATTGTGTTTTTTAAAGATAGGTTAGAAATCATTAAAGCACAGGAAAATAGAAAAGAGAATAAAAAACGAAAAATAATTTTGAACAGCAAAACAACTGAAAAATGTATTACAACGAAGAAACAGTAATCTATTACAACGGAGAGTTTATCAAAGCCGCAGAAGCAAGTGCTAACTTGTATAGTCAAAGTTTGCACTATGGAAATGGGGTTTTCGAGGGTATAAGAGCATACAATACCAACGAAGGAGCGAAAATTTTCAAGCCATATGAGCATTATAAAAGGCTTAAGTATGGAGCAGAAGTCATGAATATTCAATTGGAGTATTCAGAAGAACAATTAACACAAATTACGTATGAATTATTAGAATGTAATGGTTTGAAAGATGCATATATACGTCCGTTAGTGACTACTGGAGCCGATATGAGTTTGTTGACTTCTAAAGAGACGAACTTAGTAATACAATGTTGGGAGTGGGGCAAGTATATGGGAGATAAATTGCTACGTGTAAAAACGTCTTCATTCCAACGTCCGAATCCAAAATCATGTTTTGTAGAAGCCAAAGTAACAGGTCACTATACCAACTCTATACTATCAACGAACGAAGCAAAAAATAACGGTTATGACGAAGCATTGTTATTAGATATGAACGGTAATGTAGCTGAATGTTCTGGGGCAAATGTTTTTATGCAGAAAGATGGGAAGTTATACACACCACCAAGAGGTCACATTATGGCAGGAATTACCCGTGCTACAGTTATCGATTTATGTAAAGAAGAAGGAATCTCTGTTGAAGAAAAGCATTTTACGCTAGAAGAATTAAAAAATGCAGATGCTTGCTTTTTTACAGGAACTGCTGCCGAAGTAGTTGGATTACAGTCACTAGACGATTATCAATTTCCTCTAGCCTGGGAAAAATCACACGGATATAAATTAATGAAATTATACAAAGACGAAGTAGTAGGCTTAGGTCAAAAACGCAAAGCAAGTTAACATGGAACTAAACAAATTTAGTAAACAAGTAACGCAAGACGATACACAACCAGCAGCACAAGCCATGTTGCATGCTATAGGTTTGTCGAAATCAGACTTAGAAAAACCATTGGTAGGAATAGCAAGTACAGGATATGAAGGAAATCCGTGTAATATGCACTTAAACGATTTGGCAAAATTGGTAAAAGAAGGAACCGAAAATGCCGATTTAGTGGGGTTGATATTTAATACCATCGGTGTTTCTGACGGAATTTCTATGGGAACACCAGGAATGCGCTATTCACTTCCTTCTCGTGATGTGATTGCCGACTCTATGGAAACCGTAGTGCAAGCGATGTCGTATGACGGATTGGTAACCGTAGTAGGCTGTGATAAAAACATGCCAGGAGCTCTCATGGCAATGTTGCGTTTAAACCGTCCTTCTGTTTTAGTATATGGGGGAACCATTGCTTCAGGATGTCATGAAGGAAAAAAGTTAGACGTAGTATCTGCCTTTGAAGCATGGGGAGAGAAAGTAGCGGGAACCATTACGCAACAAGAATATCAAAATGTGATTGAGAAAGCGTGCCCAGGAGCTGGAGCTTGTGGAGGAATGTATACCGCAAATACGATGGCATCAGCAATTGAAGCTTTGGGCATGAGTTTGCCTTATAATTCATCGAACCCAGCGATAAGTAACGACAAAGAGCAAGAATGTGTTAAGGCAGGAGAAGCGTTACGGGTATTACTTGAAAAAGACATCAAACCATCAGACATCGTTACTAAAAAATCGTTGGAAAATGCGGTACGATTGGTAACAGTAATGGGAGGTTCTACCAATGCAGTATTACACTTTTTAGCCATCGCAAAAGCAGCAGAGGTACAATTTACCTTAGAAGATTTTCAACGTATTTCTGATGAAACGCCATTTTTAGCCGATTTAAAACCTAGTGGAAAGTACCTTATGGAAGATGTACACAAAGTAGGAGGTACACCAGCAGTTTTAAAATATTTACTAGAAAAAGGGTTGTTACATGGCGATTGTTTAACCGTAACTGGAAAAACATTGGAGGAAAATTTAGCAGCAGTTCCAAGTTTAACGGAAGGGCAAGATGTAGTAAAACCATTAGAAACTCCTATCAAAGCCACAGGACATTTACGAATGCTCTATGGAAACTTAGCCAAAGAAGGTTCTGTAGCTAAAATAACAGGAAAAGAAGGATTGTATTTTTCAGGAAAAGCCAAAGTTTTTGAAGGAGAGTATGCCGCTAATGATGGGATAAGAGACGGAAAAGTAGAAAAAGGAGATGTGGTGGTAATTCGTTATGAAGGGCCCAAAGGAGGACCGGGAATGCCTGAAATGTTAAAGCCAACAGCTGCTATTATGGGAGCAGGATTAGGTAAAGAGGTTGCGCTAATTACCGACGGTCGTTTCTCGGGAGGAACGCACGGATTTGTGGTAGGTCACATTACACCTGAGGCGCAAGAAGGTGGGGTAATCGCTTTAGTAAAAGACGGGGATACCATAACCATTAATGCTGAAACGAATACGATAAATGTTGAGGTTTCGGAAGAAGAATTAGTCAAAAGAAAACAAGAATGGACAGCTCCACCTTTAAAAGTAAAAAGAGGGGTACTCTATAAATATGCAAGAACAGTAGCATCTGCTTCTAATGGATGTGTAACCGACGAATTTTAATCGCAGGGCGATAGCCAGAGGATTAATTTCCTGAGGCTTGCAGAGGTGTTTGATTTTTAAAAAAAGACAACAGAATTAAGATTTAAGACTATACATAGTAGCGTTAAAAAATAATAAAATAACTAAGCATATAGCTAAATGCTAAAAGCCAAAAGCTGAGTTTATGGAAACAAAAACGAAACAACAAACAGAGCAAGAAACGACACAAAAAATAACCATTACAGGAGCAGAAGCTGTAGTAAAATGTTTATTAGCAGAAGGAGTCGATTTATTGTATGGATATCCTGGAGGGGCTATCATGCCTGTATATGACGAGTTGTATAAATATCAAGATAAATTGCATCATGTATTAACACGTCACGAGCAAGGAGCAACACACGCTGCACAAGGCTATGCTAGAGCTACAGGTAGGGTAGGAGTAGCGATAGCAACTTCAGGTCCAGGAGCAACTAATTTAATTACAGGAATTGCCGATGCGCAGACAGATTCTACGCCAATGGTATGCATTACAGGCCAAGTAGGAGCCCACTTATTAGGGTCTGATGCGTTTCAAGAAACAGATATTGTGGGAATTTCAACTCCTGTAACCAAATGGAATTATCAAATAACCAAAGCAAGCGACATACCTGAAGTCATGGCAAAAGCATTTTACATCGCTCGCTCTGGAAGACCAGGGCCAGTTTTGATTGATATTACTAAAAATGCGCAGTTCGAAGAGTTTGATTTTGAATATAAAAAATGTACATCAGTACGAAGTTATCAACCTGTTCCGAGCATGAACATACAAAATATTGAAACAGCCGTTGCATTGATTAATAATGCACAAAAACCATTTGTGGTTTGGGGGCAAGGTGTACTACTTGGAGAAGCAGAAGAAGAATTTAAAGCCTTTATAGAGAAAGCAGGAATTCCTTCAGCAAGTACATTATTAGGACTATCTGCTTTACCAACCAAACATCCTTTACATGTAGGAATGGTAGGAATGCATGGGAATTACAGTCCGAATAAACTAACCAACGAATGTGATGTGTTAATTGCTATCGGAATGCGCTTTGACGATCGTGTTACAGGAGATTTAAATCGTTACGCAAAACAAGCCAAAATAGTTCATTTTGAAATAGATCCTGCGGAAGTAGATAAAAATGTAAAAACAGATGTAGCAGTTTTAGGAAACGTAAAAGAAACTTTAAGAGCAGCACTTCCTCTTTTAGAAGAAAACTCACACAAAGAGTGGTTGCAAGAATTTAGAAATCTCGATGCCGTTGAGTTTGATAACGTGATAAAAAATGATTTGTTTCCAACCAAAGAAGGTTTAACAATGGGAGAGGTTATCAAGCAAATAAATGAAGCTTCTAAAGGAAAAGCTATTGTAGTTACCGACGTGGGCCAACATCAAATGATAGCAAGTCGTTATGCGGAATTCAACCAAACAAAAAGTAGTATAACTTCAGGTGGATTAGGTACCATGGGCTTTGCCTTACCAGCAGCGATTGGTGCTAAAATGGGAGCTCCAGAGCGAGAAGTAGTTGCTGTGATTGGTGATGGCGGTTATCAAATGACCATACAAGAACTCGGAACCATTTTACAAACCAAAGCAGCGGTTAAAATTGTAGTACTCAACAATGAATTTTTAGGAATGGTACGTCAGTGGCAGCAGTTGTTTTTCGACAAGCGATACGCTTCTACCGTAATGACAAACCCTGATTTTGTAACTATTGCAAAAGGATATCATATGGCTGCAAATAGAGTCACTAAAAGAAAAGATTTAGCGAGTGCTGTACAAGAAATGATGCAAGCTGAAGAAGCCTATTTCCTAGAAGTTTGTGTAGAAAAAGAAGCCAATGTATTTCCAATGATTCCAACAGGAGCATCGGTATCTGATGTTCGATTAAAATAAGAAAATATGCATACAAAAAACACCTATACAATTTCAATTTATACAGAAAATAATGTTGGATTGTTAAACAGAATATCAGCAATATTTCTACGAAGACACTTAAATATAGAAAGCGTTAACGTGTCAAAATCTGAAATTAAAAGTGTCTCAAGATTTACACTTTTAGTGAAGGTAACCGAGGAACAAGTAAAAAAAATAATTGGTCAGATTGAAAAGCAAGTAGAGGTAATCAAAGCTTTTTATCATACAGATGAGGCAACTGTTTACCAAGAGTCATGCTTGTTTAAATTAAGTACGGACTTGCTAATTCAAAATGATGAAATACAAACGATTATCAATCAAAGTAAATCAAGAGTAATTAATATAAACAAAAACTTTTTTGTTTTGGAAAAATCGGGGTCAAAGGAAGAAGTCGAAGAACTATATCACATTTTAGATAAGCATGGTATCATGCAATTTGTTCGGTCTGGTAGAATAGCCATTACGAAAGATGAAATGCCAGTATCAAAACTATTACAATTAATAAAAGCATAAACAAACAACACAAATACAATAGAAATGAAAAATTATTTCAACCAATTATCACTTAGAGAACAATTAGAACAGTTAGGGAAATGTAGGTTTATGAATGCGGAAGAATTTTCAGAAGGAACTACAGCATTAGAAGGCAAAAAAGTGGTAATTGTTGGCTGTGGAGCTCAAGGATTGAACCAAGGATTAAACATGCGCGATTCAGGGTTAGATATTTCATACGCATTACGAGAAGCAGCTATTAAAGAGCGACGCCAATCGTACAAAAATGCCACAGAACACGGTTTTGAAGTAGGAACTTATGAAGAGTTAATACCTACAGCAGATTTAGTATGTAATTTAACACCCGATAAACAGCACACACAGGTAGTAAATGCAGTGATGCCATTGATGAAATCAGGAGCAACTTTATCATATTCTCACGGATTTAATATTGTGGAAGAAGGAATGCAAGTCCGTAAGGATTTAACCGTAATTATGGTAGCGCCTAAGTGTCCAGGAACAGAAGTAAGAGAAGAATACTTGAGAGGATTTGGTGTGCCTACATTAATTGCGGTGCATCCTGAAAATGATCCAGAGAGTAAAGGGTTGGCACAAGCAAAAGCGTATGCGTTTGCTACTGGTGGACATAGAGCAGGAGTTTTAGAGTCTTCATTTGTAGCTGAGGTAAAATCAGACTTAATGGGTGAGCAAACTATCTTATGTGGTGTGTTACAAACAGGATCTATTTTGTCGTTCAATAAAATGGTAGAAGAAGGAGTAGCACCAGCATACGCATCTAAACTTATTCAATACGGATGGGAAACGATTACAGAAGCATTAAAACATGGAGGAATCACGAATATGATGGATCGTTTATCGAATCCAGCAAAGCTTAAAGCTTACCAGCTTTCCGAAGAATTAAAAGAAGTATTAGCTCCATTGTTTAATAAGCATATGGATGATATCATGTCAGGGCACTTTTCAAAAACGATGATGGAAGATTGGGCAAACGATGATGTAAATCTATTAACATGGAGGGCCGCTACTGGAGAAACGCAATTTGAAAAAACAACAGCTACTTCTGAAGAAATCTCAGAACAAGCCTATTTTGATAAAGGAACGTTGTTAGTTGCTTTTGTAAAAGCAGGAGTAGAGTTAGCGTTTGAAACGATGGTAAAATCAGGAATTATTTCAGCATCGGCATACTATGAATCGTTACATGAATTACCATTAATAGCCAATACTGTGGCACGTAAGAAGTTGTTTGAAATGAACCGTATTATTTCTGATACTGCTGAATACGGATGTTATTTATTTGACCATGCTGCCAAACCATTATTAACTGATTTTATGAAATCGGTAAGTACTGATGTTATCGGAAAGGATTATAATAATACTAACGAAGTAGATAATCTTGAATTAATTAAAGTGAATAAAGCAATTCGCAATCACCCTATTGAAAAAGTAGGAGCAGAATTGAGAGAAGCAATGACGGCTATGAAGGTTATCAAAACCAATGTCAGTCAAGAAGAACCCGTTTTAGCATAATCGTATGGAAGTTCAAAAAGAAACCTATTTTCCTAAATTATCTGCAATACAACAAGCTGCTACGACTTTGAAAGAAGTCGTAGCAGTTACACCTTTGCAAGAAAATTTTAATTTATCCCAGCAATTCAATGCTACTATTTTATTAAAAAGAGAAGATTTACAACAGGTTCGTTCCTATAAAATTAGAGGAGCTTATAATAAGATAAGCTCTTTAACAGAGGAGGAATTAATAAACGGAATTGTATGTGCCAGTGCAGGAAATCATGCGCAAGGAGTAGCGTTGGCATGTAGGAAAAAAGAAATTTTCGGAACTATTTATATGCCTGCACCAACCCCGAAACAAAAGGTAGAGCAGGTAAAAATGTTTGGAGGTGACTTTGCAGACATTCGACTGATAGGTGATACGTTTGACGATGCTTATAAAGCAGCAAAATTATTGTCAGATACTTTAGAGAAAACATTTGTACACCCGTTTAATGATGAAAAAATTATTGAGGGACAAGCAACGGTAGGCTTAGAAATTTTAGAACAATCACAGCAACCTATAGATTATGTTTTTGTACCTGTTGGTGGTGGTGGATTGGCTTCTGGTTTATCTAGTGTTTTTAAATTATTATCTCCCAAGACAAAAATTATAGGAGTAGAACCTGCCGGGGCGCCTTCTATGAAGAAGTCATTAGAGAAAAATAAGAACGTAATATTAAAGAGTATAGATAAGTTTGTTGATGGAGCTGCAGTACAGCAAGTAGGGGAGTTGACTTATAAGATATGCAAAGAAAACTTATCCGATATGATTACCGTTCCCGAAGGAAAAGTGTGTCAAACCATTTTAGAAATGTATAACAAAGAAGCCATTGTAGTTGAGCCAGCTGGAGCTTTGACGATAAGTGCACTTGATTTTTATAAAGAAGAATTGAAAGGCAAAAATGTAGTGTGTGTTATTAGTGGAAGTAATAACGATATTACCCGTACAGCAGAAATTAAAGAAAGAGCTTTATTATACAATAAATTGAAGCACTATTTTGTTGTTCGTTTTCCACAGCGGGCAGGAGCTTTAAAAGAATTTGTGGCTGAGGTATTGGGTGAAAATGATGATATTACTTTTTTTGAGTACTCTAAAAAGACCAATAGAGAAAATGGACCTGCAGTTGTAGGAATAGAACTAGAGAGAAAAGAAGATTTAGAGCCGTTAATTCATAGAATGAAAAAACGGAGTTTTTATGGTGAATACCTAAATGATAAGCCTAATTTATTTGAATTTTTAGTGTAATATTGATGAGATTGTTTACATCGTCATTTCTACCTAAAGGACAAGTTTTCTGATTATTTGTGACTCATTGTGTAAGAAATTTTGGTTGCTTCGCAATATATTTTCAGTCAAATATATTGTTGATTTCAGTAGCGTTCGAAATGACGATGTAAACAATCTTATTTTTGACCCCAATACACCCAATGGTCATTTTCTTTACAGAAAACAGAGTTTTCGTGAATCACATCGATACTGCCGTTCTCCATAAAAAAAGCGTTAAACTCAACAGTGGTTTCTGTTGATTGTAGTACTTCTAGTTTTAACCAGTTAACAGATTTTGTCCAAGTTAAAATCTCTTTCTTTTCTCTTTTAGCAGGTCGAGTACTACTGTGGTGACTTTTTTGTAAATAATCAATATTAGCTAAAACAAAAGCACTATATCTTGAACGCATTAAAGCTTCAGCTGAGGTAACTGAATAAATGTTTTGATGTGCTTTTGCACAGCATTCACTATATAATATAGCAGGATTGCAGGGACATTGCATAATTTTGAATTATTTGTTGTCAAAAGTAATTGAAAAAAAGTAAAATCAGTTCGTCTATAGTAAAGTGCATTTCGTCTATAGATATATAGTTTTTTGTCAAAGAAAAAAATCATAACTTTAAAATTGACTTATTTTTATGAAATTAGTTTTTAAATTGAGGTTTTGGATAAAAAAATAAAAATATTATTAATAGAAGACGATAAAATAGAGATACTTAAGTTCAATAGAGCAATTTCATCTATTTTACAAAAACATATCATTACACAGGCAAATAATGGAAAAGAAGCCTTATCTTTATTGGAAAAAGGGTTGCCAAATATTATTTTATTAGATTTGAATATGCCCGATACTAATGGAATAGAGTTCTTAACTATCTTAAAAAGTGATGATAAACTTAAGCATATTCCTACCATAGTATTAACAACCTCTGATAATGATAAAGATATTTCAGAATGTTATAGGTTAGGAATAGCAGGATATGTTTTAAAGCCATTAAAATATCAAGACTATGAAAAAAAAATAAGCACAATATTAGCGTATTGGAGTCTTAATGAGTTTAAAAAATAAGCTATGAAAGGAATCGTTTTTACGGAGTTTTTAGATTTAGTAGAAGATAAGTTCGGTATCGAAATGGTAGATAAAATTATAGAACAGTCTGAGCTAGATTCAGGAGGAGTGTATACTGCTATAGGTACCTACAAGTTTTCTGAAATGTTACGATTGCTAGATAACTTAAGTAAAAACACGGGAATTTCAACAGATGAGTTATTATTAGTATATGCTGAACATTTTTTTTCTGTTTTAGAAGAGAGTTATCCGGGGCTTTTAGCTACATATAAAGACCCTATAGAAATGCTGTCTTCAATAGAAGATCACATTCATGTAGAGGTTAAAAAGATATATCCTGATGCAGAATTACCTACATTTCTCGTAGAAGAAAAAAGTAAGAATTCACTTGTAATGCTATATAAGTCTAGTAGAGCGATGCATCATTTTGGACTAGGTTTAATGAATAAAACGTTTGAGCACTTTAATAGTTCGGCAGAAATTGTTTTAGAAAAAATAAAAAAAGATGGAACTGAAGTAAGGTTTATTATTAACAAAAAATAGTGAGCATAAAAGAAATAGAAATACTACAAAGAGCGCTAGAAAGACAAAAAAAAGCTAGAAAACAAGCAGAGAGAATATTAGAAGAAAAATCATTAGAGTTATTCAATATTTCTCAAGAGCTAAAAGAGGTTAATGCAAAATTAGAAGATCTTTTAGATGAAAAGAACTCACAGTTAAAGGGAATTTTTGAAAACATTAATGATGCCTATTTGGTGATGGATATTCATGGAAATGTGTTAAAAATGAATCATGTCGCGGTAGATTTTTTTGGTTTTGATGTAAATGAAGGAGAAGTAAACGTAGTGAGTCTTATTTACCCAGAAGATTATAATTATGCCATGAATTCTTATGCAGAGTTATTGAGTAATGGTTATTTTACTAATTATATAGCTCGAGTTATAACCAAAAGAAATGAAGTAAAGTGGGTAAACATAAACTCTAGTGTAGTTTTTGATAAAACACACACACCTATAGCAGCCCAAGGAATTATTAGAGACATAACCAATCAAAGAAAAGAACGTCAAGTAATTGAAGTAATTAATAATACAGCTAAAGCTATTATAGGAAAAGAAGATATCTATGAAATTGCTTGGGAAATATCAAACAATGTTGCAAATTACTTAAATACGGATGATTGTGTTATTTATTTGGTAAATGAGAAAAAGAAACAGTTAGAGTTAATAGCCTCTTTTGATAAAAGAAAAAATAAAGTAATTCAAGATAAAATGCGATTACCTTTAGGAGAAGGAGTGGTAGGAAGTGTTGCTGAATCAGGTGTTTCTGAAATGATAAATAACACCTCTTTAGACAAGAGGTATGTAATTTATCACATACCAAAATTATCAGAATTAACAGTACCCATAACACATGAAGATAAAGTTATAGGGATAATAAATGCAGAGCATTTAGAGAAAAATTATTTCACTGAAGAACACCTTAAAACCATAGAAGGTATCGCTGGTTTGGTATCACTTCAGTTAAGAAGTGCGTTAAATATTAGGAAACGTAAAAAAGTAGAAAAGAAAAATGCTGATTTATTAAAAAAGATTGCAAAAAGCAATCAAGAGCTAGAAGAATATGCACATATTGTATCTCATGATTTAAAATCACCCATAAGAAGTATTCATGCCTTAACCAGTTGGATTAAAAGTGATAATGAAGGAGTTTTTGACGAAGCCAGTCTCCAGAATTTTGATCATATTGAAAATACTTTGATAAAGATGGAGCAGTTAATAACCGATGTATTAGAGTATTCAAGTATTGTGAATGCATCTAAAGAAGAGGAAGACGTTGATATAAATTCTCTAGTAGAAGAATTACAAAAAGTGATATACCTACCAACTCATATCTCAATCAAGATTGTAAACAAACTTCCTGTTGTTAAAGGAGACAAGATAAAATTTCAGCAACTATTTCAAAACTTAATTAGTAATTCTGTTAAGTTTAATGATAAGGAAGAAGGAATTATAGAAATAGCTGTAAAAGACCAGAATTCATTTTATAAATTTTCAATTAAGGATAATGGAATTGGTATTGAAAAAGAACATTTTGATAAAATTTTTAAAATTTTTCAATCCCTACATAAAACTAAAGACTCCTCTGGTATTGGTTTGTCTATTGTAAAAAAAATTGTAAACTTATATAAAGGAGAAATCTGGCTAGAGTCTGAAGTAAATAAAGGAACAACTTTCTTTTTTACAATAAAAAAGTAATTATGGAACAACCCAATCTATTGTATATAAACGAGCTTTCTAAGGGAGATGAAGAGTTTAAAAAACAAGTTATAGGAGTTTTAAAAGAAGAACTTTCTGGAGAAATAGAACGTTATTTTTTACATATTAAAAACGAAGATTTAAAGAAAACTAAAGAAGTTGTTCATAGAATTAAACATAAAATGAGTATTTTAGGCTTGGAAAAAAGCTATAAAATAACCAACGACTTTGAAAATAATCTTGCAGACAATAGTATAGAAAATAAAGAATATTTCGAAAATGTACTTCCTGTAATGCTCGATTTTTTAAAGATAATTTAAAAGACTACCTATGAACTGCATTGTTATAGATGACGAATTAATGTCAAGAATGATTCTTAAAAAAGTATGCGAACAAGTAGAAGAATTAGAACTTGTTGGTGAGTTTTCTAATGCAATACAAGCCATAAAATTCTTAAACAGTAATAAAGTAGATGCTATTTTTTTAGATATTCACATGCCAGATTTTACGGGGTTTGATCTTATTCAGACACTAAAAAAGCCCCCAAAAATTGTTCTTACCACTTCTGATAGAAACTTTGCCGTCGAAGCTTTTGAATATGATTTTGTTGTGGATTATATAGTAAAACCTATAGAATTAGGTCGTTTTAAAAAATCGGTAGAAAAAATTATTGCTGCAAAAGGAAAAGAAAGCAATGCTAAACCAGTCGCTCACAATCCAACTACTGATGCAGATACGTTATATGTAAATATCGATAGAAGATTGGTAAAGATAGATATACCTAGTATTTATGTGGTAGAAGCTAAAGGAGACTATATAAAAGTGAAAACAGAAGAAAAAAACTACATAGTTCATAGTCCGTTAAAAAAGATTGAAGAAAAATTACCTGCAGCTTCATTTTTAAAAGTACACAGATCATATATAATTAATATTAATAAGATTATTGATATAGAAGATAATAGTGTGCTTATAAAACAAGATATAGTTCCTGTGAGCAGATCTAATAGAAATGAACTAAAAAGGCGATTAAACTTGCTGTAATCATTTTATCTGTATAAAAAAGCCATTAATCTTTAGTAAATAGTCAGTTAATCGATTATCATACTTCAACACTCTTGTTATTACTAGTTTTGAGTAATGAACAAGAGGAGTTTACATATCATTATATTAATTTTTATACCATTTTTCTTATTTGGACAATCTTTAGAAGGGGTAATTAAAGATGCAGAAAACTTGGTAAAAAAAGCAGAAATCACGTTAACATTTCCAGAGAATGAAACTAAGATATTTCTCCCTTTTCAACAATTCAAATTAGAAAAAAATAAAAATGTAAATCTATTAGAGATAGATTTAAAAACACTTGAATCTAATCAGTATAAAAACGATATAGGATTAGTGTTTAAAGCAAATGCAAATCATAATTTTAGTGATGCTTTAGATGAAGAAACAAACACTTCAATAATTACTAGTGTAAAAGCAGAAGTAGAATGGAACGTATTAAAGTCAGGATATTTTGAAAACAAAACAAAGGCTAAAAGAGTAGAGAATCAAATAGTAGTATTAAAAGAGGAAAGTGATAAAGTACAAAAGGAGTTATGGAGAAAACAGTTTAAAATAGATTATAATTATGTTTTAAACAAGGAAGTAATTCACTTACAAAAAACATTTCTATCATTTGAAAATGATTACTTTGATTTACTGAATAAACTGTATTATCAAAAACTAATAAAAAGAGAAAAGTTACTACAAGTAAGCAGTCAAATACATGTTTTAGAAGAACAAATAACAACGTTAGAGAAAGAAAACGTTCTACTAAGAGATAGTGTTTCTACAGCTTATTTAAAAATAAAAAAACTTCCACTGTTAAAAGTACGGTTAGACAGCTTTTCACTTAAAGAAACCTATGCACCAATACACGTTAAAGAAGAGAATATTCACTTACAACAGCATCGATTAAATGATATTAACTTATCGTTGTATGTAAATCAAAACTACCGTTATTCAGAAGCAACGCAACGGTATTTTCCTTCCGTAGGTATTCGTTTTAAAGCACCCTTACGTTTTAATAACAGAAAGAAAATTATTGAAACAAAAATAAAAATTTTAAAAGCACAAGAAGCAGATACGTCATTAGAACAATTTAATAACACACTCACTTATATAAGTGAGTATAATGAAAAACTAAAAGACTTGCAAAATGAATACAAAAACTGGCAAGTTTTAGAAGAAAGAATAAGAATACTAAAAATAATAAAAGAAGAATTTAAAACTCAAGATACAGGAACTTTATTATTAGACTTTTTAGAAGAACAATTTAGAATATTAGAGAATGTTTTGCAGTTAAAAAGACAGTTATATAAAGTAATAACAAGGCTTTTTGAGCTAAATGAAACTAGCAAAATTGATGCTTTGTTTGTTCCTTACACATTTAAAAAGACAACAAATTTAGAAAGGTTAGTGCTTGTAAGCAGCAAAAAATACAACCTAAATTTTCAGCTTAATTTTTTAAAAGCTAAAGGGTTAAGCGTAGTAGTGTTGAGAAATGATTTAGCCATTCAAGAAAAATTAAAAAATAGATCAATTAATTATGTTTTGGTAAATAAGAGTACTAAAACAGTAGAGCAGTTTATTAAAGAAGAAGTAGAAAGAATTAAAATAAAAACAGATGAAAGCATTTAATTATAAAAGAGGAAAGGCAGTAATTAGAACGCTAAAAGAACCTGTAATTAAAAAGAAAAAGCTGGGCTTTGACAGAGCTTTGTATTTTATAATTATTATAGGGCTTGCTGTTTGGTTAACAAGCTTTGTGTATCATAAAACTTTATGGTTAGAAGGTAATGGACAGATGTTAATGGAAAAAGTAGATGTTAATTTTACAAACGATGTAAGACTCAAAGAAATTTATATTAATGAAGGAGATACTGTTAGTAAAGGAAGTAAGTTATTTAATTACTTTCAAAACGATTTTGATAGTGACGCATCTATAGTATTAAAAAACTTTGATAGAAGAGAAAAACAAAATAACAATCTATTAGAAATAGAAAGGCAAATTAATAGTAAGCAAATAAGGTTAAAAGGATTGAAAGAAAGGCTTTCGTTTTTGAATATTCAAGAGAAAAAAATAACAAAACTTATTTTACTAGATGTGTATACAAAAACAAAGTTAGATGATTTACTGACTCAAAAAATGTTACTTGAAAGTCAAATAAAAATGGAACAGAGCGAATTATACTTTTTACAGACAGATAAGAAGTTAATTCAACCAGATATTCAGTTAATAACAACGAGTAATGAAGATTATCAAAATACATACATTTCTCCAATAAAAGGGGTTGTTGGTCAAATTTTAAAAAGTAGTGAAGAAGCTTGTTATAAAACAGAAAATGTATTAACAATTCATAATGTAGAAAAAGTTTTTATAAAAGCATATTTTAACTTAAAAGATCTGTCTAAAATAAATAAGGGAGCTATTGTAGAGGTCGAGTTTCCTGATAAAACAATTTCTAAAGGAATTATTAATAAACTGTACATAGCAACCTATAAGGCACCAACTGAATTTCAAAAGAAATATGAACCAACAGAAAGAAATATTTTAACGGAGATTATTCCTTTACATAAAGAACAAATACCAGATTGGGCAAAGTTTTATAAATTAAACTTAAAGATCAAAGTAGGAAAATTCTAATAAGCTGTTTTTACTAAAAAATAAGAACCTGTGAAGTTTACTTTACAGGTTTTTTGTTGTGCTTGCTTAGTGACTGTTAGAAAGGAAAAGAGAAAGCTTGTTGTAAAATGAACCTGTTTAGCAACATTCATCTCACTTATATAAAAACGACAAAAACCATTTATCTATAGTTATTGTTTTTTCATCTACAGAAAGTTTTTAGTAAGCCAATAAACGCTTTAACAGCTTAAAAGCGAGTGTACTTTAGCAGTATATTAATTAACAAAAAACAAATAAGATGAGCACAGCATTAAAAACAAACAAGATACAGGTTGAAAAGCAGTTTCCAAAATTAGCTTACAAAAAGAGTCAGTTATTTAACAGCCTTTTAGAAAAAAAAGAAAACATGGCAGTTGTAGGATTAGGATATGTAGGATTGCCTTTAGCAGTTCACATGGCATCAAAATTTAAAGTGATAGGCTTTGATGTTAATGATGGCAAAGTACTACAGTTAATGCAACATAAAGATCCATGTAAAGAATTACCTTCAGAAGAGTTTAAAGGAAAGGATATCAGTTTTACGTCGAATGATGAAATTTTAAAAGAAGCTAAATTCTACATCGTAGCGGTACCAACTCCTATAGATGATTTAAAAAAGCCAAATTTAACACCGTTAAAATCAGCCACAGCTACGATAGCAAAATACTTAAAAAAAGGAGATTGTGTTGTTTTTGAATCGACAGTATTTCCAGGGTGTACCGAAGAAGTTTGTGTGCCAATTTTAGAAAGAATTTCAAGATTAAAATTAAACAAAGATTTTACTGTAGGATATTCACCAGAAAGAATTAACCCAGGAGATACACAACACACGTTTACAAAAATTAAAAAAATAGTATCGGCAAGCACAGATGAATCTCTTGAAACAGTGGCGAAAGTGTACGAAGAAGTAGTAACAGCAGGTGTACACAGAGCACCAGCAATTAAAGTTGCAGAAGCTGCAAAAGTGGTAGAAAACATTCAAAGAGATGTAAATATTGGTTTAATGAATGAGTTATCACAGATTTTCAATGTTTTAGAAATTAATACAAAAGATGTATTACAGGCAGCAGGAACTAAATGGAACTTTCACAATTATTTCCCAGGATTGGTAGGAGGGCATTGCATAGGAGTTGATCCGTATTATTTAATACACAAGGCAAAGACAATGAGGTATACCCCAAAGCTACTAGAACAAGTTAGAGAAGTAAATGAAAGCATGATAAATCATATTGTTTTACAAATAGAAAGAAAATTATATGCTAAAAGGTTTTTAAAGAACAATATTTCAGTTTTAGTAAAAGGAGTAGCTTTTAAAGAAAATGTAAATGATATTAGAAATTCTAAAACAGCAGAAATGTGTTTAGAACTTCAAAAAAGAGGATATAATGTAGTGGTGCAAGACTATATGGTTGATCCAAAAGAAGTAAAGAAACGTTACGGACTTACCATTAAAAATACCACATCAGAAGAATTTGATGCTATCATTTTAGCGGTAGACCATGAAGACTATAAGCATTTAGCATACTACGATTATTTAAAAAACGGAACGAAAGAAACATTAATTTTTGATGTTAAAGGAGATAAAAAAGACAAATTTCCAGCAGCAGTATATATGTCATTGTAAAGTGTAAAATCAACCAAAAAGTAGAAATCATGCTAAATGTTTTAAAGAAATCAAATTCGAGAAGAATCATACAAGATGGTTATTCGTTCTTGTTGGTTTCACATACTAGCGAGTTACAAAACGAAGAGCTAGCATATTTAGATGGTTTTATTATTGATACAGATACTTTAACCAATGCAAATGATATTATTTATAGTATAAGAACACACAAAAATATTCAAGTTAGCCTGTCACCATTGTTTGTGAATAGCATTTACAAACTACCTAAAGAAGTAGCCATTCATACCGATGGTGACGTAGAGCTAAACATGCTTTCTTCTTATGTACAAAGAGTAATAACTATAAAAAAGAGAATAAAGAATTTAACAGTACCTAAAGCAATTTCTCATGAAAAGCTTATTCAGTTAAAAACAATGGCATTTTCTTATTCGAGAAATAAAGTTTTAACACCAATTACAAGTAGAGAAAGTTATATAGGATATGAATTTCCCTTTATCTCATTATTCTACAAAAAAAATGAAGCAACATCATTATTAAGAAATTTAGAAAAAGCAGTAAAAGAAAATAGTTTATCTGTAAGCTTAAAAGACTATGTACACCTTTGTAAAAGTTGTTCTGGTAATTATCTAAATTTTAGAGAATGCTGTCCGAAATGTGATTCTATCGACATCATAGCAAATGATATGGTTCACCATTTTGTTTGTGCCCATGTTGCACCAGAAAAGGATTTTAAAGTTGACGATGGGTTGGCCTGCCCGAAATGTGATAAAAACCTCAGACATATCGGAATAGATTATGATAAACCTTCATCAATCTATTCGTGTAATACTTGTAATCATGAATTTCAAAATGCCAACATGAAAGCTTTGTGTTTAGATTGTGAAACAGAAAACAAGTTAGATGAACTTTTAGAGAAAACAATAGGAAGTTATACAATAACCGAAATAGGAGAACAAATATTATTTAATCAAGAAAGTACAAATCAACCTCAGTCGGAAACTATTTCTGT
This sequence comes from Tenacibaculum sp. FZY0031, assembly GCF_036350695.1. Taxonomy (NCBI): domain Bacteria; kingdom Pseudomonadati; phylum Bacteroidota; class Flavobacteriia; order Flavobacteriales; family Flavobacteriaceae; genus Tenacibaculum; species Tenacibaculum sp. FZY0031. The sequence goes on along the minus strand of NZ_JAZDVY010000002.1, from coordinate 56,642 downwards.
AGGTAGTATGAACACGAGTCTTTTTAAAATTATAGTAAACCAAGAAATAAAGAGAATAGAAGTAACACAAGGAGACAGTTATTTGACAAAAATAACGTTTGAAAATAAGCAACTAGAATTGTTAAACACCGATTTAAAATTAAACCTAACCAAAGAAATAAGTTCAATAATACAATCGTATTTAAAAGCTTCAGACATCTTATCTGCAGAAAAGTTTAATAGCTACTATATTTTACTCCCTGAAACTAAAGAAAATCAGTTAGAAAGACTAGAGAACATACAATATAATCTATCAAAGTTATTATCAGATAACTTGAGTGATACCCAACAAGAAATAAGAATAGAGATTCATAAAATTTTAGGCACTGATAACTCAAATACGTATTTCGAATGATATTTTTAAGCCTACATAATTTAGTTCCAGAATATGTTAATTACTGGTTTGTGGTTGGCTTACCAAAATTTATAAGAGTGTTTTGGTATTTCGTAATCTTTGAGTTTACACGTTATATAATCATAGACTATGTAATCGCATTTGTTTTTCTCATTACAAGAAAAAAAAGAGCTAAAAAATTTGAAGAAGCTAAAAGAAAATTTTTTCAAGAAAATCCTTTTGTATCTGTAATCATTCCAGGGAAAAATGAAGGAAAACACTTGTATAAGTTAACCAAATCATTGGCAGAACAAACGTTTAAAAATTTTGAATTAATTATTGTTGATGATGGCTCTGATGATGATACTCCTATCATAGGTAAAAACCTTGAACGTTTAGGGTTGATAGATATGTTTATACGAAATGAGATGAGAGGAGGAAAAGCATCAGCTGCAAATTTAGCGCTGCGTTTTAGCAAAGGTAAATACATTGTGCATTTGGATGCCGATTGTTCTTTTGATAGCGATGCAATTGAACAAGTACTTTTACCTTTTTTTATAAACGATAAAATTGCTGCTGTAGGAGGAAATGTAAAAGTGAGAAACTACAAAGAAAGCTTGTGTGCAAAACTACAAGCAATTGAGTATTTAAAAACAGTATCAGTAGGGAGAATCATTACGTCTTATTTAGGAATCTATAAAATTATTTCGGGAGCATTTGGAGCTTTTAGAAAAGATGTAATAGATAGTATTGGCGGATGGGATATAGGTCCAGGTTTAGATGGAGATATCACAGTAAAGATTAGAAAGTCTGGTTATAAGGTGTATTTTCAAGAAAAAGCAATTTGCTTAACCAATGCGCCTTCTAAGTTTAAGGTTTTGACAAAACAACGTTTACGTTGGGATAAATCTATAATTCGTTTTAGAGTTCGAAAACATAAGGATGTGTATTTTCCTACGGCAAATTTTAATTGGTCAACTTTTTTTTCACTTGCAGAAAACGTATTCTACAATGTTATTTTAGATATCATGTGGTGGGTTTATATCATAGATATTATTGTAAATTATAACAGTTCTTTACAGTTTATTATCCCAATGAACTTCACATTATACTTTGTAATGTCGTATGTACAAATGCTAAGTATTTACATTTTTTCAGAAAGAAGAGAAGAAGAAAAATACTTGTGGCCTTATGTAATTTTAATGACGATATATACAGGAACTTACTTAAGAATAGTAAGAACTATAGCTTATTATAAAGAATTCTTCTTCAAACGATCATTCGAAGACCCTTGGAATCCATATAAATCTTCAATACAAGCTAAAAGAGCTGGTTTGTAGTTGATTACCATTAATCTATACTTGCCGGTAATTAATCGAAAAAAGAACAGTAACAGGGAGTGAAAAAATAAATTTACAGTATAATTAAAACAAGTAAAAAATGGAAAAACTAAGAATTTTAGCAATTATACTGGTTGGCATTTTCGTTGGTTGTCAATCAAAAATAGAAGACGATATTATTGATAATATGGAAGCAGCAGAAGAAATAGTAACAAAAAGCCCGTATATGTTAAACAATTATAGAAATTCTCTATCTTCTAGAATTAGCTATATAAATAGAACAGCAACTATTAAATCAATAGTTAGTGGTTTAACAGGTCAAAAGTTTGCTAGCCGAACAGAAGGAGTTAACGGAACACAAGAAATGTATTATTGGGAGCATGTAGCAGAAGTAGCTCCGTTAGTAGTAGAAGGTAAAACACTAAGTGCAACACATATTACGTTATCAGGTACTAAAGCTTACGTAAGTTATCATAAACAAGGAAATGAGCATTTAGGAGCGGTAGAAATACTCGACTTATCCAATCCGAATTTTCCAGAAATTATGAGTCAAGCAACATTTTTAAATTCTGACATCAATGCAATTACCTCAGATTTTGAAGGAGATTTATCATCAAGAAAAGTATGGTTAGCAATGTCAGATGCAACACATGGCGCACAATTGTTTGAGTTAGAAACAAACAACGGAATATTTACAGAAAATTACCAAAGAGTAAATCTGTCTAATATTTTAAAAGATGGAGTTTCAGCATCAGCAAACGGGATAGCAGTTACCGATAATTATTTATACATAACTTCAGGAAAGACTTATGGAGGTACTGTTCAGTTGAATAAAGATGACTTATTTGCAATTGGTAAAGAAACTTACAGTGATGCAAAATATATCGCTGTCAATAGTACTTCAGATAATTCAAAAATAGTAAGTCTGGTTACTGGAGATAATGCGCAATTAAGAGTTAATACAGTAACGGAAGGATTAAATTCTACTATATATGGTATTGGAGAAATTTTTCATCAAAATGTAGTAGAAGCATACAGAGGAAAATCTACAATGGAATTTTCTCCCTTAAATAGTGATCAAATATATGTAGCAAAAGGTAAAAACGGAGTTGCGTTAGTAGATGTTACAAATGGAGAAATAATAAATGAATCTAAAGGAAGTTTTTTGGTTGTAGGAAACACCAATGGCGTAAGCACAGATAATGATTATGTGTACGCCGCTAACGGTTCAGATGGTATCTCTATATCACCACATCCAACAAGTGTAGGAGAAAATATTCAACCAGTTTTTTATTGGGATTTAGCAGAAGAAGGAGCTTCAGCTAATTATATTATTGCAGATGGTGAATGGGTTTTTGTAGCTAAAGGTAACGGAGGTTTTAAAATTTTAAGAAAAAGAATAAAAGATGAATATAAAACTATTACAACATATACCACAAATGGTAAACCAGATGGGTTAGAAGAGGATAAAGAAGTGTGTAGCTCTTTGTTACCTAATATTTATGCAAATGTCCTTCCTGAACGTCAAAATGCTATAGAGGCACATCCTGAGTACTTCACAAACCCTGTAAAAAATATAGTTGTAAAAGAAGAAACAGAATTGTATTTAACTTTTGTAGATGAAGGAGCAGGTTATAAAAATGTATTAGGTTATTATACCTATCAAGAAGGGAGTGTGCCTACAAGTGAGGATCAACTAGATAAAGTAGTAATTTTTCCAAATGCTTCAGCGAAAGGATCTGGAGGAGAGTTGATAAAAGGTAATACAATGCGTTTACTTGGTACCTTTGAACCTGGAACAGTAGTAGGCTTCTTTTTAATAGCAAATGGCTGGATAAATGGTTCTATCACAGATGGTTATTACTCTCAGTATACGGATATTGATTTTAACTTAAGTGGAAGACAACAAAGTATAATTTTCTATGATAAAACTTGTAATTCTACAGTAATAGCCTTTGAAGACATCTCAGTTCCTAATGGAGACAATGATTTTAATGATGCAATATTTGAAATTTCAGCATCAAATCCAAGCGCTATTGATACTTCAGAATTTAACCAAATATAGATTTAAGTTAAGAGCCAATGTAATTTAAACAAAACTATATTGGCTCTTTCTAAAAGTTTTTTAATTGATTAGCTCGTTTTGATTTTGTACTCTAAAACAGCGTTCTTCACCAAGAAATAAAGGATTTCCGTGCTTTTCAGACCAAAACCCGTCTAAAATATTTTTAGAAAGACAAGAATAAACTACAACCCCTTTATAAATAGTATTGTCATCACCAGTGTAGTTAAAATTAATTACAAGGATATTATTTTTAAAGAAACCAGTTCCATATTGTTCTTGTTCATTATTGATGAGCCATTTGGCAATAATTCTGTTATTCTCATCAAGAGTCAAAGAAAGTGTTCCTTTGTATGTATTACTACTTTCGTCTTGGTTGCTACCAATAATATTGTAGGTTCCTATTAAATCTTCTATCGTCATAAATCTTCGTAAAATGCAAAAATAAGAATAAATTAAGTGGAGGTTATCATTAGTTTAACATGATAATATTTCGTATATTTTCGAGTGTTTTATACTAGTTATTAATACTATGGAGTTTATAGATTATTACAAAGTTTTAGGAATAGATAAAACAGCTACTGCTGCTGAAATAAAAAAAGCGTATCGGAAGTTGGCGAGAAAATATCACCCAGATACAAATCCGAATGATGAAGAAGCTAAAAAGAAGTTTCAGCAAATTAATGAGGCGAATGAGGTGTTGAGTAATCCTGAAAATCGAAAAAAGTACGATGAGTATGGTGAACATTGGCAGCATGCCGATGCTTATGAAGAAGCTAAAAAACAACGAGGAAATCAAAGTGGATTCAGTGGAGGAGACTCGCACCAACAATATTCGTCCTCAGATTTTGAGGGAACAGATTTTTCCGACTTTTTTAATGCTGCATTTGGTGGTGGTAGAAGTTCAGGAAGGAGGACAGCACAATTTAGAGGTCAGGACTTTAATGCTTCCTTACAATTAAACTTAAGAGATGTATATGCTTCACAAAAACAAGTATTGACGGTAAACGGTAAAAAAATACGAATTACGATCCCTGCAGGAGTAGAAAATGGACAAACCATTAAAATAAAAGGACATGGAGGTGAGGGATTGAACGGAGGACCTAAAGGAGATTTATACATTACTTTTGAAATAGCCCCGGATATAAACTTTAAACGTGATGGTGCTGATTTGTACACAGAGCAAACTATTGATTTATACTCAGCAGTGTTAGGAGGAGAGGTGGTTATAAATACTTTTACAGATAAAGTAAAGCTGAAGGTAAAAGGAGGAACTCAGAATGGAACCAAAGTTCGATTAAAAGGTAAAGGCTTTCCAAAGTATAAAAAAGAAGGGCAGTTTGGTGATTTGTACGTTACTTACAACATAAAAATTCCTAGCCATTTAACAGACGAACAACGAGCGTTATTTACTAAACTATCTAAATTGAAATAGAGATGAATGATAAAGAATTAATAAGCATACAAAAAGTTATTGTTCATCACAACTTGGATGAACAATTTATAGAAAGTATTGAGTCTTTTCAACTCATAGAGTTTGTTGTAAAAGACTCGAATAAATACTTGTACATAGAACAGCTGCCTGTTTTAGAAAAAATAATCAGATTATACTACGATTTAGAGGTAAACATGCAAGGTATTGATGTAATTAATAATATGCTTGATAGAATGGATTCTATGCATAAAACAATTCAACAATTAGAAAATAAATTAAAACGCTACGAGTAAACTAATTTATGAGTTAGATTTCTTATAAAGAGTTTCGTCTATTTTATCATAGATATCAGGATTGTGCTTTTTAATTTTAATTTTAATATGTTTTGAGGCAGGCATATTACTTCCTTTTACGGTGTTGTGAATTGAAACCAATACATTGGTTTCAGGGAAGTAAGTAACTGTGTTCTTTTCAGGAATAGGATATTCAACAATAATAAATAGTGGAGCAATACGCTCTGTGTCATTATCATAATTATATAAATCTACCTTATCACCAGATTTAAAACCAGCTTTTTCTATATCGTTTTTATTCATAAAAACTACACGACGTTCATTATAAACACCACGATAACGATCATCTAAGCCATAAATAGTAGTATTAAATTGGTCGTGTGTTCTTACTGTGGCCATTAAAAATTCATCTTCGGCTAATGTGTTTTTAGGCAATGTTGTAATCGAAAAAGGAACGCGATTGCCATATTCTTTTGTTTTAAAGTTTCCTTCACGAGCATTGTTGGGAAGATAGAATCCACCTTTTTGTTTTACACGAACATTGTAGTTTTCAAAACCAGGAATACATTTTTCAATATCATCTCTAACAGCATCATAACTGTTCATGTAACGATCCCAATCAACTACACTTTTGCTTCCTAAAGTAGCTTTGGCCATTCTACAAACAATCTGTGTTTCGTTGATAAGCTTGTCAGAAATAGGTTTTAATACTCCTTTAGACCACTCGACAATTCCCATTGCATTTTCGGCGCTTGTATATTGATGTTTATGGTTAACCATATCAATTTCACTTTTAGAAATGGTAGGTAAAATTAAAGCCTCTTTACCGTGAATTAAGTGAGTTCTATTAAGCTTAGTAGAAACTGAAACAGATAAATATAGTTGTCTTAATCCGTTTGCTGTATAGGTAGTATCGGGCGTAGCTGACAAGAAATTCCCTCCCATGCTAAAGTGTACTTTTATTTTTCCTTCATTCATTGCCTTTATAGTGTCTACCACGTCATAACCGTTCTCTCTTGGTGGGTTAAAGCCAAAAACTTTTTCAAGTTTGTCTAATTGTTCTTTGGAAGGATGATTGTTAATTAACATGGTTCTGTTTCCTTGCACATTGCTATGCCCTCGTACAGGACAAGAACCTGCTCCGGGTTTACCTATACTACCTTTTAAGAATAATAGGTTTAGCACTTCTTTTAAAATATCAACTCCGTTAGGTTGTTGTGTAAGTCCCATTCCCCAGCAAATAATAATTCGATCTTTGTAAGCAAGCATTTCAGCAGCTTTTTGAATAGCTTCTTTAGAAACACCAGCTATAGTAGCTAATTCATCGATGTTGTAATGTTCAATTTGCTGAATCAACTCTTCGTAGCCTACCGTTTTATTTTTAATAAAATCTTGGTCGAAAACTTTACCAGGTGTTTCTTTTTCAAAATGTAACAAGAGTTGTTCGATAGCTTTTAACAAAGCTAAGTCCCCATTAATTCTAACAGGAAGGTATAGATCGGCAAGTTGAACTCCATTTCCTAAAATCCCATTTATTTTCTGAGGATCTCGGAATCCCATTAACCCAGCTTCAGGAAGTGGATTAACAGCAATAATTTTAGCACCGTTCTTTTTTCCTTTTTCTAGAGCGCTCAACATTCGTGGTGAGTTTGTTCCAGGGTTTTGCCCGATAATTATTACAATGTCAGTATCATAAAAATCATTTAAAGTAGCAGTTCCTTTTCCAATACCTGTTGTTTGAGCTAGGGTGAAACCAGAAGTTTCATGGCACATGTTAGAGCAATCAGGAAAGTTGTTGGTTCCAAATTCGCGAACAAAAAGTTGATAAACAAAGGAAGCTTCATTGCTTGTTCTTCCTGAGGTGTAAAAAGCAGCATTATCAGGAGATTCGAGTTTGTTTAAGTGTTCGGCAATTTTACTAAAAGCATCCTCCCAACTTATAGGCTCGTAGTGGGTACCGCCTTTGGGAAGATACATAGGTTCAGAAAGACGACCTAAGTGTCCGATTTCATAATCAGTTAATTGAGATAAATCATACACGGAATTTTGTTTGAAAAAATCTGCAGTAATTCTTTTACTAGTGGCTTCTTCAGCTAAAGCTTTGGCACCGTTTTCACAGTATTCAGCAATAGGAGAACGTTCATCATCAGGGTCAGGCCAACCACAACTTGGACAATCAAAACCATCAAACTGATTCATTTTAAATAGCGCTTTCCCTCCTCGAATCAACGTTTTTTCGTCAATAAGGTTTTTTATAGAATGTTTTACAGCAGGAATACCCGCAGCCCAATCTTTTGGCTTACCTGTTCTTAAACTTAATAATTTATAAGGAGGTTCTGCAGAAGCTTGTTTTTTAGATGTATTGTCCATGTTTTTTCTCTAATCTTAAGAAGATAAAGTTAAGAAAAAATAAAGGAGATTGTAGTGGGTTGAATGATTTTGTATTTAGATTTAGGAGGCAAGCCTATAAGGAACTTAACTTTTAAGGGAAACTTTTTTAAGTAGCTCTTTTTTCTTTTTTGAGACTTTTGAAAGTCGGATAAGGTGGTTTATTCCAATAACGACTAAGATGGAAATACATGCAGCTGTTCCTAAAGCCCCTCCATAACCATTAAAAAAATCAGGACTAAATGTATATACGAACCCGAAAACTATTCCTGCGAAAATAATTGAAATATAGTTTCGAGTAAGCTTGCCAGAAGTCATGCCAACAAAAGAAGCCCCAAAAAACACCCAAGGAATTTGGTTGGTTATATCTTCTGAAAACATCTTAGGAAAAAGAAAGCAAAAACCAGCTACAATAAGCGTTAATAGGGCAGAAGCACGTACAGGTCCCTGTTTGTATTTGGTACTTACTAAAAAGGTTAAAAAAGCTCCAAGTGTACTTGTTAAGTATATTGATATTGTTGTAAGCATTATGAGAGAATTAACAATAATAAAGATGAAATAACAACGCTACCAAAAGCAAGAGTACCTAATTTACCACCAACTCCATGAAATAGGTTTTTTGAAAGCATGTAAAAAATACCAGCAATAATGCCGGCAATAATTATAAAGCTATAATCGATAGCAACGTGTTTTTGCGACATTCCTACAAAACAACCACAGTACATAGCATTAGGTATGTTTTGTAAAACGATTGATCTTTTATTCAAATTGGGTAAAAAAGAAGCAATGGTACCAATAAGTGCTGCAGCCAAAACAGTATTCAATTGAGTAAAAAGATGTAGGTAACTTGTAAGTACAGCGCCGGCTATGACAAAAATCATTACATAAAATGGTTCAAAATTTACTTCTTTAATTCTAAAGAACTTTATATAGGTGTAAATTAGGAGTGTAGTAATAAGTGTTGTTAAAGATATTACCGTAAAAACAGTTTTATGTTCTAGCAATAACGCAGCAATAAAAGCGAATTGAGTAAGAACTAAAAAAATGATAGAAAAAAAGTGAAAATATTTTTGTCTCAAACCTGAGGAATACTGCTTTAAATAGTATTGCAAATTTACGACATATACAGCGATTTCTCAATTAATTTCCTTGAATTCTAACCCAAAGATCATTTACGAGTTCTTTGGCTTTTTCTCTATCTCTAGGAACTTCTTTTATAACCAATTTATTATTTTCTTCAGTTATTTTGAAGCTAAAAGCAAACTGTTGAAAATTTGGAGCTACACTAAGCAGTCCGAAGCGCAAATCATTTAAATATAAAGCATTGTCTTTTTCTAAAATAGTATACCAACCTTTAGTAATCTTTATAAGTCGTTTTACAGAAATATCATCTTTATAATCACCTAGTAAATGATGATTTTTAGGATAGGAGTAAAACTCAATCGGTTTGGTGTCAAAAAAAGAATAATAACCAATCAGATATGCATCATCTGTCTCAACATTTGCAGACCATAAAACAGTGTTAAAAGGAGTAGGTTTGGTTTCTAACTCTTTATAAGCTATCCCTTGTTCTTTTAAAGCATGTGTAAATTTAGTATAAGTAATTCCTTTGATAACAATAGTAATTGCCATGTAAGAACTACTTACAATAAGTCCTAAGTTGTTATACTTTCTTCTTTTTACAGTTCCTTTACGTTGGAACATTGCCATTAGTAGAAATATTAAGAAAGGCAGTGTGTATAAAGGATCAATAACAAAAATGTTTTTAAAAGCCAATCGAATATCGAGAGGCCAAAAAAGTTGAGTTCCCCAAGTGGTATGTGCATCTAGAATTGGATGCGTAATAAATCCCCAAAACATGAGTTTAGCCCACTCTTTGGTGGAGGCTTTTTTTTCATACAAAGAAATGAGCCAGCCGAAAATCCATCCAAAAACAATTGCAAAAAGAACAGAATGTGTAAAACCTCTGTGTATTTCAAGTGCGGTAACGGTATTAAAAAGCTTACCAATATACACATCCAAATCAGGAATTGTACCCGCAATAGCACCGTAAAGCATTGCTTTGTTACCAACTTTTTTTCCTAATACAGCCTCTCCAACTGCTGCACCCAAAACAATTTGCGTAAGTGAATCCATAAGGCAAAAATACTTATAAAACGACTAGTAAATAGAACGATAGTATTCATCAATCCATTTCGTTGGATATGTACTATACAAGTCGTTAAGTAATAGCTTGTTTGCTTTCGAAGTTTTAAAGTCTTTGTAAAAGCTTCCAAGAACCCAAACGGTTTCTCTAGGCAAACTTGTTTTATGATATGCTAGAAGAATTTGTTTAGAGGTACTAGAAGCGTCAACCAATAATAAAACCAATGCCCCAGCAGTTTCGAAATTGAATTGATTAAAGAAGGGAGTCATTTCTTGAGCTCTTTTTAAAAGTATAGGGTTTTCTAAGAAAAGCGTAGCTTTTAACTTTTTTCGTAAACTAGGATAACTGGTATAAGAATTAACTTTGGTGATAAACTTTAAGGTTTCTAAAAACTCGTTGTAGGATGTATTGTACAGGTTTTCTATGTCATTTGGTGAAGTAATACCAAAAAGGATAAATACTTTACTAGGTTTTAAAACATTGATATTGTATCCTTCTCCAAGAGATAATAGTGTTTTTTCAACTCCTCTTAAGAAAAGAGGGTAATTGTCTTCTCTTACCTTTACTACAATTCCTAATCTAGCGGCATGAAAATAAGCATCAATTATTTTTTGCTTGTCAATTCCCTTGAGGGCTTTTGTCAATGTAGCGTTAATATCATAATGACGGGAAGGATAAAATTGACCTTGAAATTTATGGTGCAAAGCTTCGTTTTCACTTTCGATAAAGAGATCAATAATTTTACTTGTAGTAAGTTTTCCTACGGATTGATATTTTTTTTCTTGTAATTTTATTTTTCTGTCTTTTTCCATGAGTATAAATTGAGTCTCGACTAGTAAAATTATAAACCTCAGTGAAATGAAAATAATCTGTTTTATAAACGTAGTAAACCGTTATAAATTTGAAGTAAAAATAGAAGAGTATTTTTAACTGAAGTTATAATTATAACAAGAAATCATCAAGTAAACCCTTCGTTTAGATTAGGTGATAAAATTTTATTCTATACTTCAAACTTTGTGTTTTGGTTTTTACACTCTAACCTAATCATCTATTATTTTTAAATAAGAACTAGAATAAGTATTAGTTAAAAGCTATTAAAATTAATTTTACTAGATTTAGTTCCGTTATTTTGCTATAAACCAGTAGAAAAATTTTATGAAATTCATCAAGTATATTCTTACATTAGTTGTTTCCATCATTTTTATTGTAAATGTTCAGGCTCAAAACAAAAAAATAGATAGCCTTAAAACTGGATTAGAAAATAATAAAGCAGAAGATTCTATAAGAGTTAATCTTTTAGTACGTCTTTATTATGAGATTCAAGATTTAGAAAATGAAAAAGCTAGACTATTATTGAATGAAGCCGAAACAATTTCAAAAAAAATAAATTACGCTACAGGTAAAGCAGATGTTATCTACTACAAGGGGTATATAGATGTTAACAAATCTAAATACAAAGAAAGCATTCTGAAATTTAAAGAAGCGATTAAATTATACAGATCTTTAAATAATAGGAAAGGAGAATCTTATGCAAACAATGGTATAGGAATGGCTTATTATTATCAAAGTGATTTTTCCAATGCTATAGTGTATTATAAAAAATCCGCAGAGATAGATGAATCACTAAATGACTTAAAAGGTGTTGCTGGAAGTTTAAATAATATAGGTAATATCTATGCTAATCAAGGAAATTATGTAGAAGCTATTCGTAATTATACTAGATCTAAAGAATTAAAACTAAAAGTCAAAGATACTATGGGTGTTGCAAGAGCATACACTAACATTGGAAGCATATTTGGAGAACAAGGAAATTACCCTAGAGCACTAGAGAATTTTAACACAGCAGTGGGTATTTATGAAAAGTTAGGACTATCTAACTATACAGCAAGATTAATGTTGAATATGGGAATGGTTTATAATAACCTTGGCAATATTGAAAAAGCATTAATATATGTAAATAAAGCTTTAGAAGTGGCTAAAAAGCAAAATAGTCAAGTGACTATTGCTATATGTTTAAGCCTTAAAGGAACTATTTATAAAACCCAGTTAGACTATATAAATGCTTTAGAACAATTTCAAAAGGCTTTACAAATACGTCAAACAATTAACGATAAAAGAGGAGTTGGTATAAGTTTGAATGATGTAGCAGATGTTCAAATTTTAGTACGACAAGAAGGAAAAGCTTTTAAGAATTTCAAAGAGGCTGGGATTGTGAATAAAGAAGTAGGTTCTCCAATCGGTTTATGTCGTTCCTACTTAGGGCTAGCTAGGTGTTTCAACTTTCAGAAGCAATATCAGAAGGCGCTCAATTATGTCTTGAAAAGTCAAGAAATAGCTATTGAAATGAAATTACTAGAACTGCAAAAAGAAACCGTAGAGCTTCTTTCTATAATTTATAAAAATACAGGTGATTATAAAAAATCTCTTACAAACTATCAGCAATACAAAATATTAAATGATAGTATTTTCAATAAAGAGAATATTGAAAAAATAACTCAAATAGAGTATGAGTACAAATACAAACAAGCCTTGGATTCAGCCAGTATTCGAGAATTAAAATTAACCAAAACAGTACTTGATACTTCTCAAAATTTAAAAAAGTCACAACGTAATTTGTTGTTAGGTATCGTCGCTTTTTTAATAACAACGTTGGTTTTAGGTATCATCATTCTATTCTTAAAACTGAGGAATCAAAAATCAAAAACACAAAATGTAATCATGGAGCAAAAATTGTTACGCTCGCAAATGACGCCGCATTTTATTTTTAATTCACTTTCAGTTTTACAAGGCATGATTTTGAACAAAGAACAGAAAAAATCGGTTTCTTATTTGTCTAAGTTTTCAAAACTACTTCGAACTATTTTAGAAAATTCTCGAGATAGAACTGTATCACTTTCTCAAGAGTTAATAGCTGTAGAAAACTATTTAGCACTTCAAAACTTAGAAAACGAATCATATACTTATACTATTTCTGTAGAAGAAGATATTGAGACATCGCTTTTTAAAATTCCTCCAATGCTTATTCAACCATTTGTAGAAAATGCTATAGAGCACGCTTTTGTAAATCTAATAGGAAATAGAACCATTAATATTGAGCTCAGTTATTCTAACCAAGAGTTAATTTGTGTTATTAAAGATAACGGTGTAGGTCTAGAGGATTTAAAGAAAGATAAAAATCAAGACAAAAAATCATTATCGACAACGATTACTTCAGAGCGATTAAAAATACTATCGAAAGACTTTAAAATGAATGGTTCTGTTACTATTGAAGATAGAAAAAAATATAATGAACAAGGAACTGTAGTTACGTTGACAATTCCTTATATAAAAATAGAAAGTATTGAAAACATTAATAATAGAGGATAAAGAATATATTAGGAAAGGTTTGCAAAATCTATTACAGTTACTTGATACTGAAATAACTGTATTAGGTGAATGTGAATCCGTAAAAGATGCCGTAGTAGTTGCTAATGCCTGTAAACCTGAATTGGTTTTTTTAGATATCAACCTTACCGATGGTACAGGGTTTGATTTTTTAGCACAAACCGAAAACCTCAATTTTAAAGTCATCTTTATTACTGCTTATGAAGAGCATGCCTTACGTGCTTTAAAAATAGGTGCGGTAGACTATCTACTAAAACCTGTTGATATAGATGAATTACAAACAGCACTTCAAAAAGTAGCTCATCTTCCAATAGACCGACAAAAACAACAAGTACAAGTAGCAAAACAAGCATGGAACAATGAAGATTCAAAGATAATTTTATCATTACAGGATAGTTTTCAAGTAGTAGATTTAGACGAACTGTTATTTTGCGAATCAGACAAGGGGTACACTACATTTTATTGTAGTGACAATAAAAAATATATGGTTTCAAAAACCTTAAAAGAGTTTGAAGAACGTCTGTGTAAAGCCAATTTTACACGTCCGCATCAATCTTACATGGTTAACTTAAAATTCATAGATAAATATGATAAAACTGGAGTTATTCATTTAAAATGTGGTAAGAAAATACCTGTGTCTTCTCGGAAAAAAGAACATTTTTTACATACTTTTTTAAACTGGACAAATAATTAACTTCCTGTTTTACGGATATTTTATAAAGTATCGCACTTATTTATTCAAAAAACCCAGAAATAGATTCTCTATTTTCTACTTCACTTTAGCTACATACTTTTAGTCGTGTAATTATAAAAAACACGAAAATGAAAGTAGTAAAATTCATAGTAATCATAGCAGTATTTACTTTGTTGGTTTCTTGCGGAAATTCGACAAGCAAGCAAGTGGCCAATAAAGAAGGGTTTGCCGCTATAGAAAAAGAGGTTAAAAGCGAATTTGGTAATAATGCATATTACACAGATGTAACGATTACTTACAATAAATCTATAGGAAATATTATAGGAGTAACTGTTACCTCAGCTCCTGAATCTTTAAAAATGGGACAATGGAACCATATGCAAGATAACTGGAAGCAAAATTCAGAAATCTCATTAGAAGTACCTCAGGGAAGTAAAGCAGCAGACTTCATGTTTCAATTAAATAACAAAATCAACTTATCTAAATTAGGTGAATTGGTTGAAAAATCGAGTACGCAGTTAACTGCTGAAAAAAGTATAGAAAATCCTGTTTTAAACATGGCGTATATCAAGTTTCCAAAGAATGGGGATGTGACTAAAACCGAATATGTAGTCATGTTAAATCCTGAAAACGGAGGTACAACATTTACATTCAGATATAAATTAAATGGAGATTTTATTGAAATGGATTATTAAAATATAATAAACTTAAAAATTAAATAATATGAAAAACGTAATCAAATTTACCCAAACACTACTTTTATTAGTATTGATAATAGCTTATGGTTGTAGTAAAGACGATAACCCAATTGTTATTAATCTTCAAAACTTAGAGGTTGCAATAGATGAAAATCCTTCTGTAGGACAAGTTATAGGAACCGTTGAAAGCGATAATAATGCATCTTTAACGTTTAGTATTACTTCACAAACACCCAATGGTGCTCTCGAAATAAATGAAAATACAGGAGAATTAACTGTTGCCGATGCTACCTTATTCGATTTTGAAACAAATCCTACAATTACGGCTACCGTTGCTGCAGATAAAGCTCAAAATACCGCTACGGTAACTATTACAGTAACCAATACAAATGAGTTAAGCGTACAAGACTATACTACGACTGTTGATGAAAATCCTACTAATGGACACTCACTGGGCATAGTTCAAGCAAGCGGTGATGCAACACTTGGCTTTAGTATTGCTTCTCAAACACCAGTGGGAGCTTTAAGTATTGATGCTTCTACAGGAGAGTTGACCGTTGCCGATGCTGCTTTATTCGATTATGAAATCAACCCTGTTATTACAGCTTCAATTTCTGTGGATAATTCTGGAAATACACAAACCCTAACAGCAACCATAAATTTAGAAGACCAACATGAAATTGGTGAGTATAAGTTTGGAGGTGTCATCTTTTGGGTTAATGCATCAGGAGATGAAGGTATGGTATGTGCTGTAAGTGACCAAAGTACAGGAATTCAATGGTGGAATGGTACAAATGTTAGTACAGGTGCTACAGCATTAGAAATTGGAACAGGACAAGCAAATACTACAGCCATTGTAAATGTTCAAGGAGTTGGTTCTTATGCGGCACAAATTTGTAATGATTTAAGTTTAAATAATTATGATGATTGGTTTCTGCCAAGTATAGATGAACTTGAAGAAATGTATAATAATAAAGAAATTATTAATGAAACTTCTCTTCAAAATTCAGGAACTGCTATTGAAGAAACTGCTTTTTGGTCGTCCGCTTATTGGAGTAGCACTGAATCTAGTGATGGTGTAGCTAGGATTCTTAGATTTTCTGATGGATATAATAGTTTCTTTAGTAAAGGAATTAATAATTTAAATGTGAGGGCTGTTAGAGCTTGGACAGATTTTTAATATAACACTCTAATGATAAAAAAATCGTAGAAAACATTTTCTTTATACGATTTTTTTATTCGCTTTTAAAGCGAGTTACTTAACAATACAAATTTATAATTATGATAGATTTTTTATCGCAATACCCATTGGTAAAATGGATTCTAGTAGGATTTGGAATTCTTTACTTTTTAGACAAATATGGCATTTTTAGTCCCATAGATAATTTAATAAACCTCATAGGTAGGTATAAATTTAAAAGTCATGCACATTTAAACGATCCAAAGCTTAAAGAAGTAATAACCTTCTTTAACAAAAAACAGTTTAGTAATGTAGAGCAAACTTTAAAAAGTATGAATTCTAGCCAACGTTCGTTTGCTTTTGAAAGTTTGGGACAATATGGAGATATCAAGATAAGTGACGAATGGATTGCTAAAGAGCCTAGTAACGATTTACCCAAAATAATTAAAGGATATCAATTAATTTATAAAGCTTGGGAAATTCGCGGTCGTGGAACTATTGACAGTGTATCAAACGAAAAGTTAGCATCTTTTAAAAAACACCTAAAAAAGGCAGAAGCTATTTTAATTGAAGTTAACAATAAAAATAGCATTTTTAAAACCAATGCTGTTGCTTGTTTATTAGTTATTTATAAAGCTATCGATGCAAATAGACAATATGTGCATCAACTTTTCGAAAATGTGATAAATGAATTTCCAGAAGATGCTGAATTGCACAAAAATTATTTAGCATTTGTATCACCTAAGTGGGGAGCTAGCGTTGAAGAATATGAAAATTATTTAAACCGTATAAATGAATGGTCGCCTTTTATTCAGCAGTTAATATTAGCTCAATATTATTTTGATTTGAATTATTTTCACGACTATCAAGATGCTGAAGGGAAAATAGAACAATTAATGGCTGAAGTTAAAGCAACGCCAATTGAAAATACTAATTTGCATCGATATGAATTGTATAAGTTGCTGTATTGGACAGCTAGTAACCTGGGTATGATCGAATATGAAGCATATTATAAAGAAAAGGCATTACCTTATTTAGAAGATTAACCTGTTTGGAAAATTGAAAAAACTAAAACAACTTTTTGCTTATATGTTATGGACAATAGTTTCCATAGTGTTAGGTATAACGTATATGCG
This sequence comes from Tenacibaculum sp. FZY0031, assembly GCF_036350695.1. Lineage (NCBI taxonomy): Bacteria > Pseudomonadati > Bacteroidota > Flavobacteriia > Flavobacteriales > Flavobacteriaceae > Tenacibaculum > Tenacibaculum sp. FZY0031. The sequence goes on along the minus strand of NZ_JAZDVY010000002.1, from coordinate 39,513 downwards.
GATTGTTTTAGGGGCTAATAATATACCTAAAGAAGGATTGGGCTATTTAGCTCACATGTTTTACAATTGGGGACTATTTCATGTAGGCTTGATAATTGGATTTGTAATTACGTTGTTATTTATTCTTTTGGATGTTTTTTACCTAAAAAAGAAGTCGAAAAATAATGGTAAACTAATTTCTATTCAGTTTGGAGCTCTTATGATAGTTACTGCTTTTGTGATAGTAGTACATTACCTGTTAGAAAAAGTGATTGATGTAATTTAAAAACAGTAAATGACCAACAAACAACTATATAAAACCCTATTAGAATTTGCTAAACAAGGTAATTGTTTTAACGAAGAAGTTAGAAAAGTATTATTTGCTTTTAAAGACTCTGAGGGAACACAAAATATAGCTATTGAAATATTAAAAAAAATAAAAATAGAACATCCAGCCAACCAAACCCTGCAAGACGGAGCTGATGATATTTTAGATATAGTTACAGGATATTGTAATGCTACAATGCGTGTTTGGGAATAAATAAGTTAGTAAAATGGAAATACTTGTTATCATTTATTTATTCTTATTCCTTGGTGTAGGCATATTCCTGCTCTATAAAATATTAAAATGGGTTGTAACTAAAAAAGTAAGAGTTCTTGGAGCATTATCAATACTTCTTATTGCAATTATTAGCATTGCCATTTATCAACTATTCATTGTAAAAATGGAATTTATCCAATCTGAAATATATTCAGATTTATATCTAGTTAAAAAACCTACAGAGAATAAGAATGCTTTGAATAAGTCAATTAAAAACTTTGTAAATCAAAAACTTGCAGAAACAAAAAACATAGACACTAATTATTCCTTACGTTTTTATGAGTACACAAAAAACTGGAATTTATTAGTGTTTGGGGATTATGGTACTGCCTATTTTATAGAAAATGAAGAGGATTTAGGAGGATTTTCGGTAGAGGATTTGAATATGTATCAAAAAGAAAAATTAGCCATCTTACAGATTTACTCTTACAAAAAAGACAGTACACAACATTATGGGATATTGGAATACTATGAGAAAGGTTATCCTGTAAAAACAGATACTCTTACATTACAAAAAAAATAGATTTAAAATGAAAAACATTTACATACTGTTCATACTAATGTTTCTCTCTTGCGCTCAAAAGACCAAAGAAAACAAGGGAGAATCTATCGAATTCGAAACTCCTGTAGATGTGGCTGTTGAAATTGAAAATGCTGTAGAAGCAAAAGCAGATGAAATTGAAGCAGCAGCTCAATCTCCCTCAGAATATTTTCCAACATTTAGAGAAGAACTACAAAAACTAAAACTAAAAAGCGTTCCTTTGGTAGATAGTACTTCGTTTGGTAACCTTACACACAAGGGCGATTATCAAAAAATAAATACAGAAGCATTAAAGCTTGCTAAAGTTTATAAAAACTGGAAAGAACTCAAATCTAATTACCGTGCCATTGATGCATACCGATTAAAATTGTCTAAAGATTTTTATACCGTAGTAATAACAGCATTACAAAGCGATGAGGTAATAGAATCTAGACTTATAAATTATGACTTAGAAGGCAATGTGATTGCTTCTGAAATGATAGCTTATGATGAGCTTGTTGAAAGCTGGGTTCGAACAAAATCAACAATAGAAACAGATCGCATTACCATCAATTATCAATATAGGGTAAGCAAAGAAACAGGTTTTGTTAAAATTGAGCCCAACGGAAAATTAAGAATGTTAAACATCAGTGATATATTTTATGAATTGGTAATAGACGAATTAAATATAAACCGCTCTAAACTAATGCCAGTTTTACAAGCATTTAAAATACTGCCCAACCGTCCACATGAAGCGATTGTAGTTATTCCTGAAATTGTTGAAGGAAGCGAAGAAGAACATTATTTTACATTCAACACACATATTGCCTACGTTAATATGGAAAACAAACAAGTGTTATTTCACTATTTTGAAAGCTCGAAAACCAACGGTTGGGTTTCAGATGCCATAATGCTAACAGAAATAATTATAGACACCGCACCATATACTATTACAGAAAACGAGCGTGCCTTTGGTGTTAAAACCCATTTTGTTGGTAGTTCGCGCGCAAATCCTTATGAAAATGACCGTCTTTCCTTGTTTATAATAGAGAATAATAGCTTACAGAAAGTCTTGCATAATTTTGAAGTAAAGAAAGGTACAGGTGAAATTAATGGAGGTTGTGATGAAAGATATCTCCTTGAAGAAAAAACACTCATTATTTCTGAAGAAAAAACAAATGCGTATTTTGATATCGTTATAAAGAATAAAATAACAAATAGCTTACTTTTTAAAGACGAAAATGGAGATTGTGATGAGAAAGATACCATTTTTACTAAAACATTGGTGTTAAAATTTGATGGAAAAACCTATAAATAAATATATGAAACTAAGCGAATCATTTAGCGGAGCACTTAGAACCTTTGCTTATTTTATGGCAAGCGGTACACATTACCAGTTAAAAGGTATTGATTATCTTAAACTTTATGGCGAAGAGCCCAGTGCAATTGAACAAGCCTTTGCCATTTTTGCCAATGTCATAGAGCTGGATGAAAATGGAGAAGTACTCAATGCAAAACATGCCGAAAAAAGAGCGGTAGATTATATTCGTTCGTATTGTGATTCTAATTTTAAAGTAACGTTTCCCTACGAAGACTGGGAATTAGAGTTGCATTAATTTCTAAAAAAAATGAAAAATAAAATTACACCATTTTTTTTACTGGCTATTTTACTGAGTCTTAACTTAACCTCTTGTAAAAATAAATCAGAAAAACCTATTAAGACAGAAAGCAACACAGTATTTAAAGTAGAAACAGATAATAAAGACACTATAAAGTATTCAGAAGAAGAAAGTAAGACTCTTGATAGTTTTAAAAGCCGTTTAAGGCCAGATGAACAATTAGAACTCAAAACAATTTATACCGATACTGTAACTTTTTTAAGTTACGATGATAATTATGATTATTGGTGTTTTTTAGCTAAAAAAAATAAGGATACTGTACAAGTAATGTATCAGGATATTTCGATAAATGAATTAGTGAAAGGAGATATAATTTCCATAAAATGGGAATTAAAAATTTTACAAGAAGCGGGGGATGAAGATGTAACATACTTAAAACCGTATTTAGTTTCATTTAACAAAATAAGTTCAAGTATATCTGCTAATAAAAGCATAAAAGTTTTATGGCGTGACACGGTGTATGACGAAGAATTAAAAACAGATATTAACACCATAGTACTTAATAAAGATTATCAAAAAAACATCACTGAACCCGAAAGAGCTGCTTTAGGTTTTGTTGCAACCTTTGTAGGGAACGAATGCGAATGGAGGAGTGGAAAACCTGATCAAAATAGAACTAACCTAGCGTGTAAACTTCTTTCTTATTTAAATTTGGGGTATCAATGTTCCGACAAGCATTTAGATTTCTTAAACCAATGGTTTTTAAAAGATACAGTATCATTAAAAAAGCTGAAACGTTGTCCTACCATACCTAATGGTGCTACCGTACAATCTACGTTTGATGAAATCTTGATGGAAACAGATATCGAAAAGCAAACAATTGTAATAAGCTATAAAGTTAGTGTGATAAACGTTCGAGAAAATAGTGTAAATCGCTATACGAAAATAGATACGTTTCAATATAATTCAGAGGGAATTCGATTGATCAATTCAGAAAAAAAAGCAAGAAATTCCTTTGTCGTCTCTTGCGGTTCTGGTTGTGCAATGATTTACTCAGAAAACAAAATAGTAATGAATCGTAATACCAAAGAAATAACATTCAAAATAGAAGTATTAGTGAATGAACTATTATCAAAGGAATATGAAGAAACTTATCGCTATTCTTGCAACTCTTCAAATAACAAGGCAGAAATAAAATTAAAGGGAGATGACAAAGTTAAAACCGAGAAGCTACCTTTAGAGGTACTGAAACAACTTAAACTATACATTCCTAAATTGTGCTCAAACTAATACAGTATGAAGACCTTACTTAAAGCAAAAAAACTCACCTGTAAAGAACCTGAACCAGTTAATGGATTGGTTATGCTTTTTAGGCTAAGTGTGGATGTAGATAAAGAATGAATAGCCAAGTCTTTACAAACATTGCAATGTGTAGAAGAGCATACTATCGAAAAAAAATTAGGATACCAATTAGTTAATATAAACGAGCCCTTAAAACAAGTATGAGATATTTAAAGAAGGTAACCTTAAAGGTTTAGACTATGATACTTGTTAAAAAAAGATTAGTGCTATACAGACTATTTTTGATTAAAAAAGTTATGAAATATTTATTAATAAAACATGTAAATGTAACCGATATAGTAATTTTTGGTACCGTATCTGATCTCTAAAACAATAAATATTGACAGGTGAAAAACATTATCTTACAATTAATAGTGCTTTTATTCCTAGTTAGCTGTACTTTTCCAGTTAACAAAGAAAAATTGGTGATTGAATTGGTTGACATGCGCATCATTCCTAGTAAGCTGGTACAAGTCATTAAAATAGGAGATTATGAAATTGCATATCAAGATAAAAGTACGTATTCAGATAGGTATCATTATCCCAATAATTACGCAATAGGTAAAGTAAACACCCAAAAAAACGACTATAAATATGTTACACACGTAAATGGAATTTCAGCAGTTGAAGAGTTTAAATATATTACGACTATTCTTGAAACTTTTGCAACCGATTCAACTTATGTTAGTGTAATTCTTAAGGAAGAAGAGAGTGTTAAAGTCAATATTTATAGAAAAACAAAAGAGTCTAAGTCAAAGTTTGTAATGTGGAAAAAGATACAATCTTCATACAAAACAGTTATATTTGAAACCGTCGAACTTGTCAATATGCATCGATTTAAAAACTGAGGAATGACATTACATAACCCCATACCAAGATAAAAGAGAAACAGAAAAGATTATTGCAAAATCTGAGAGTGGTATATTGTATACTACCATGTAGAGGAATTGCTTTTACGGGAGGTAATTTTAAACCAACGACATTTCATAATCAACACATTTTAAACTCTATTAAGTATCTACAAGCGTTACTTTAAAATTATTTTTTACATTTGCGTTGAATTAGAAATATACTATATATTTTATGATGAAAAAATTGCTTTTAGTTATCATTGCTTCAATGATGATATCGTGTAATGTATTACCTAAAAAAAAGACCTTACATTTAGCTTCTTCTCCAATTGAGTTAGGGGTAATAGGAGAACAAAAAAGATCGATACAAAAAACAGCGTATCGTGTTTTTGGTATTCCCAGATATAAAACAAGAATTAAAGTAGCTGCGGTTATTCAAAGTTTTGATAAAACAACGTATAACAGGTATATAAAATCAATACAGCAAACTTCAAATGCGAATACAATAACGTATATAGATTCTATAGCAGAAAAACCAAAATTTATCGAACTACAAATTATGGACAAGGTTGGGGTGATAAGCGCTCTAAATAATGAAAATCCTGAAGTTTATAAGTATATAAAAAGTAATTACACAAGCTCATTAGTATCAAAAGTAAGAGTTGTAGTTACACCTTCAAACCTTGAAAAGATAAGAAAAACAAATGCGTTTTATTTGCAAACGCTTAATAATAAAGAACAGTATTTAATGCTATACCAAAATGGTAAACTTATAGATAAGCTAAACTTATATGGTATGGTAACGTTTGGATATGATCTATCATCATTTTGCTGGGAGTTAACAGATAGAAAAAAACTAAAAATTGGGGCTTTGTTAGACGAAGGAGAAAATTGTAATGAGAACACCAATAGAAACCCGAATAAGCTATTAGAACAATTAACTGAAAGTAGCTTTAAGTTTTAATAGAAGTTAGAAAAAGAAAAACAAAAATTGTTTATTATGAAAAAATACATTTTTATAACAGCGTCTATATTATCATTCTCTTTACACTCACAAACAACTGAATTAACTGCTTTAGCGGATAATGTTTGGAATAGCACAGATGAACCTAAAACGTTTTCAAAAAAACTTCAATTATCTTTTGTTAGACCAGTTAATGGTTTTCTTTCTTATGGAACAGTTTTAGCAGGTGGAAGTTACTCAACAACACAAGACGGTGGTACATTTCAATTATATTTTCCTTATGGGGAAGGAATAAATGGAGGTAATGCTCCTAAGATTAGGCTAGGAAAGTATAACAATCAAGGATGGAGTAATTGGGAAACATTTTACACATCTGCCAATGCGAATAAGAGTACTATAGATTGGAATGTAAAAGTACTTAAAGCAAATAAACTAATTTTTGATAATTCTCATTCTAATCCTAGCGCTTCGCCAAATAAAATCACTTTATGGCAAGGAGGAGACAACAACTATTTTGGCTTTGGAATTAGTAGTGGAGATTTGGATTATTTTAGCCAACATAACCATCGGTTTTATACAGGCTATAATGGTACTCCCGGATCAGAAAAGATGGTTATTAAGTCTGATGGAAATGTAGGGATAGGTGTAATATCCCCTGCTGAAAAACTACATGTAGAAGATAATGGAGATAGTAAAATAAAAATATCTACTACATCAACAAGTAATTCAGCTGGGATTACTTTTCAAGGTAAAAGAGCTACAAGTGGTAATTCAACACATTATATAGGAACAGAAGGGGTTAGTCATTTTAATTTAGGAATTAATGCAGATGAAAATTTATTATTAAAGACTAATGGGATTGAACGTCTTACTATAAGAACTAATGGCAATATAGGAATAGGTACGACAAATCCTGATGTTAAACTAGCTGTCAATGGAACTATACATTCAAAAGAAGTAAAAGTAGATTTGGTAGGTTGGCCAGATTATGTTTTTGAAAAAGAATATAATTTACCAACACTCAAAGAAGTAGCAAAGCATATTAAAGAGAAAGGACATCTACAAAATATACCAAGTGCAAAAGAAGTGGAAAAGAATGGAGTAAAGTTAGGAGAGATGAATAAGAAGTTACTTCAAAAAATAGAAGAATTAACCTTGTATACACTTCAACAAGAAAATAGGCTGAAAAAGCTAGAAGAAGAAAATAAAAATTTAAAGGATAAAACCAACAGAATAGAGGAGCTAGAAAAGAAAGTTGCTACTATTCTTAACAATATAAAATAAGATTTTGTGATAAAAAGAATTAGTTTTATAGTGCTATTCGTGATATCTGGAGTTGTTTTTTCTCAAAGCAACAATGAAAGTATACGAATTTCTACCTTAAGAGACCAGCTTAATGAGTTAACTACTAAAGTACCAGGATTATTAAAACCTGTAGATTTTAATATAAGTAAGTCTCAATTGCCTACTTTTATTAGAGCAGTAGGAAAGGATAGTGAAGTTAACATTAGTGTAGATGCACAATTGTCAAACATCAATTTGACACACTCATTTTCTAACGCAAAAGTTATAGATGTATTGTTGTACTTGTGTAAAGAGTACAATTTGACTATAGAATTAACAGGAAATATTATTTCACTTAATAAGTTGCCTCAGCAAAAGGAAGAGGTAAAAAAGTACGTGCCTAGAAATATACCCGTTACTTATGATAAAAGTAAAGATCTTTTTTCAATAGACTTACAGAATGATACTTTGTCTATAGCGTTTAAAAAAATAACAGATGTTACTGGGAAAAATTTAGTGTTTTCACCAGGGCTTGGCTATAAAAAAATATCTGGATATATAAAAGAAAAGTCATTTGAGAGTGCTGTAGATAAATTAGCGTTTTCTAATAATCTTACGGTAACAAAAACTAAAGATAATTATTACTTATTTGAAGGTTTTGTAGATAATACTGTTTCAAAAAATGTAAGAGATACTAGAAAGACACAAGTTAACCCTAGACCAGCTAGGTATAGAAATACCAATTTTTATTTTAAGATCTTAGATTCTATAAGTAAAAAATTAGAGGTAGATTTTGAAAACGTAGCTATTGAATCTGTTATTAAGGATATTGGGTATGAATTAAATGTAAATAGCTTTACAAATATCCCATTAACAAATATTGGAACAGCTTCGGTAAAAGCAAGTGAAATTAGTTATGATAATTTACTAGAGAAAGTTTTAGAAGACACAGAGTATACTTTTAAAATAGAAAACAATATTTATTTCTTTGGTAAAAGAGAGCAAAACTCCTTAAGGAATTCGGTTGTTATCCCGTTAATGCATAGGTCGATTGAAGTAATGAACCAACCGATGCAGAGTAGAAGAAGTAGTGCAAATTTTGGAAGTAACTCAAGTTTCTCTCAAAATAGCTTGTACAATAATAATTCTTCTTTTAATGGAGGGCAAAACTTTAACAGTCAGCAATCTAGGGGAGTGGGTAATAATTATCAACAAAGAATAAACAATACCGGTGGACAACCTTTTAGTAGTCATCAGTCTAAATCAGAAGCCTTAGTAAATATTTTACCTCAAGAATTAATTAAAGACTTAGAGGTTAAAACAGATATTGAACACAATGCATTTGTTGTTACTGGAGATCAGCAAAAAATAGAAAAATTCAAAAGTTTTATTAATAGAATAGATAAACCAGTACCTGTAATTTTAATAGAGGTTATGATTTTAGAGGTAAACAAAACCAATACATTAAATGCAGGAGTAGAGTTTGGATTGGCAGAGAGTGAAGTTAAAGACGGTGGAAAAATTTTTGCATCAACAGACTTAACCTTAGGAGCAGCATCAATAAATAAAATAATAGGAGGTTTTAATGGTTTTGGAGCATTAAATGTTGGGAAAGTTACTCCAAACTTTTATGCACGTATCCATGCTATGGAATCTAACGGAAACGTAAAAGTAAGGTCAACGCCAAAACTTTCAACTCTTAATGGGCATAATGCAACATTATCTAACGGAGTAACATCGTATTACGCGGTAACAAGAAGAGATGTAATAGGTTCGCAAAACCCGCAAACAACGGAGATAAAGAATTATTATCCAATAGACGCAAACTTGTCAATCTCTATTAGACCATTAGTAGCAGGAGATGAACAAATTACATTAAGCGTGAATGTGCTACAATCTAGTTTTAATGGAGAACGTATTGATGCGGAAGCACCTCCGGGTATGAACTCAAGAGAGTTTACATCAACAGTAAGAGTTAAAGATCAGGATGTAGTAATCTTAGGGGGATTAGAAGAAAATGTAAAGAAAAATTCTGGATCAGGAGTTCCTTTTTTAGCAAGAATTCCCATAATAAAATGGCTATTCAGTAAAAGAACACGTACTGCATCTAAATCAAGATTATCTGTACTGATAAGACCTACCATTATTAAATAAATGAAATTTAGTAATTTAAAATACGGAAATATTTTTACAGCAATTGAATTTACTTTTGATGCTGAAGGTAATGAATGTATAAATTATTTAAAATTACAGAAAAAAAAGAATGAACTTATAGTTGTAGAAACTGTCTCTTTTACAAAATTAGATGAACTATTAATGTTTGCAAAAGATACATTGGTACCTACTTGTATCGTTTTTAATAATAAAAATGTAATTACAAAATTAGTCTCATTAATTTCTTTGTCAGGTAGAAAAAATGAAGTAATTCAATCTGCATTTCCCAATATAAGTACAGATGATTTTTTTTATGAAGTATACAAAGGAAAAGAAAAAGGATTAGTATCTATAGTTAGGAAGGAATACGTTAACAAACTACTAAGGCTTTTTAAAGAAGCTAAAATGAATATTGTAGCTTTTTATTTAGGAAACGGGTTAGTAAAAAATATATTTTCATATATTTCAAAAGAGGTTATTTATACTTCTAATTCAAAGATTTATTTTGAAGGAAATGAGTTTTTAAGTATTGAAGAAAGTAAAGGAAATAGCAAAGGATATGATGTAAATGGTGTAGAGTTATCATGTGAAAATTTACTAGGCTTTTCTTCAATTTTATATTTTTTCTTTGACGTAATAATTCCTATTGAATCTAATAAAGAAAGTTGTGTAAAAGCTCTAAAAGAGGAATTCGTAAAAAAAAGATTGTTTTCTAAAGGACTTATGGTCTCTTTAATTTTCCTTTTTCTTTTGTTTCTAGTCAATTTTCTTTTTTTTAGTCATTATACTACCGAAATTCAAAAAGTAGAAGGAGAATTATCATCATTAAAAGATAACAAAGACTTTATTGAAGAGCTTAAAACAAAACGAGAAGGAAAAGCAGCATTAATTAATAATTTCAACTCTGTATTGGAATCTAAAATTTCATGGTATGTAGATGAAATTGCTTATAGAGTACCAAGTAGTATTTTGTTAAAAGAGATAACTTTTCAACCATTACAAAAAAAGATAAAAAAAGAAAAAGAAATTTTATATAAGAAAAATGTTTTTGTAGTTGAAGGAGAAGCTGTTGATAGTTATGAAATATCAAAATGGGTCGATGAACTAGCTAAATTAAAATGGGTTGATGATGTTGTTGTAAATGATTTAGAAAACAAAACAAGGCAAAAAAACTCTTTTACATTATTTATTACAATTATTAATGAAAAAGAATAGTTCAAATACAAATTTAATACTCTTAGTTACAGGCTTTGTAATGGTGCTTTTGATTAGTTATCCGTTTACGATAAAAAAAACGATTGATTTAAAAAACAACTATAAAAAAGAACAGCAAAGGCTAAAATATGCGAAAAATGCTGATAAACTAATTAATACATTAGTGCAAGAGAATGTGTTTTTAGATTCAATATTAAAAGTGAATGATTTACAAGTTAATGCATCATTTCAACAGTTATTACTGAATAAAATAACAAAATATACGCAAGATACTTCAAGTCTAAAACTTACCTCTTTAAGTTCACCGCACAAGTTCGAATCAAAACAAATCAAAGAAACTTATGTTATTGAAGTTCAAGGAAGTTTTACAACATTATTATCGTTTTTACATTATTTAGAAAATCAACGGTTAGGTGAGGTAACTTCTATAACTTTTATAAAAAATAAAAATTATAGAAAAAACACTTTTGAGTTGTTTCTGAAAATTTATTTACAAAAAGTAAAAACAAAGTGAAAAATAGTTGGGTAAAAAGTAGAAAATATTATTTTTGCGGAGATTTATAAGAAAACAAAACATTAGAAATACTATGAAAAAAATTGCTATAGGCTTAGCTTCTATGTCCTTAATTGTGTCGTTATTTACATTTTTTTATTCACAGAATACTTCAGAGTTAGTATATGTAGACGTAAATAAATTATTAGATGGTTATAAAAGAACTAAGGTAGTACGAGGAGAATTTGAAAAGAAAGCCAAGGTTTTAAAATCTAATGTAGATAGTTTAGTTACCGATTGGCAAAAAGAATTAAAACTGTACGAAAAAGAACGTTCAGGCTATTCAAGCAAAGAGTTGAAGTTAAAGCAAGAGTTGTTAGGAAATAAACAACAGCAAATAAACAACTATCAACAAGCTGTTCAAAAGCAAATTCAAGAAGAAGATAAAAAGGCAACCCAAACAGTTGTGAACGATATTAATGACTTTGTAAAGGAGTTTGGTAAGAAAAAAGGCTATAAAATTATTTTCGGAGCCAGTGGTTCAGGAAATGTAATGTATGCCGATAAGAGTGCTGACTTAACAGAAGAAGTGTTGCAGGGATTAAACTCAGACTTCGAAGGAAAGTAAAAAAAGCTAAAGAGGATAAAATACACTGTTATTGCTATGAGTCGTATTTGTTTATTGTTGGCATCAATACTGATGCTTCTTAGTAGTTGTACGTCAAAAACCTTTGAAACAAAGGAATTGATGTGGAAGTACTTACAAGACAAAAATCATAACTATTTACAAGAAAAAAATGTAAATGGTTATGATTTTACGTTGCTATACAAACCTACAGATTTATTAGTAGATCAGGAGTTGGGAGATGAAGTAACCTCAGAAAAGGTAGCCAAACTAAGAGAAAAGTATAGTCAGTATATTTACTTTACGTTGTCAATGTCAAGAGACAATAAAGAACTACTAAGTACTACTCCAAGAAACCGACAAGAATTTGGCGCTATGGTAAATGAGTTGGCTTTTGGAATGGATAAGAAAGTACATGTGTTTACTCCCAAGAAAGACACTTTAGACTTACTGGATTATGTATACCCGAGAATGTATGGAATGAGCAGAGCTACGACAATGCTGTTTGTATATCCCAGAGAAGAGAAGTATTTACAAGAAGCATATTTAAACCTTACCATAGGAGATTTGGGAACCTATACAGGAGAAGTGAAGTTTAAAGTACCCACTAAAATTATAAAAAACGAACCCACGATAAAGTTTAAGAATTAATTGTCATTGCGAGGAAGGAAACGACCGAAGCAATCTATTTATAGAAAACCAACCAAATATGATAAAGAATAAACAAACCAGAAGAACCATTGCTATTTTTTTCTTGTTAAATTTTTTAAGTACAATGCTACCTTATAATGCATTGTATGCAAATAATAATGGTCCAGATGCACCAGAAGCTTCAGGTTTTGAACCTGTGAATGCTACCGATATGGTAAACCTGTCTTCAGGAGATATGGCATACGTATTACCACTATTAGAAGTTGATGGGTTTCCTGTAACATTATCTTATCATGCGGGAATCCCTATGGATATGGATGCTTCATGGGCAGGACTAGGGTGGAATATTAATACTGGATCTATTTCAAGGGGAGTAGTTTCAACTCCAGATGATTGGAATATGGGTAGAAGTATGAAGTTTACATACTACTATTATGAAACGGAAACCTATACGGTTAATGTAGGAGTTGGTTTTGGTAAAGCCGCCGAGGTAGGTGTTGGTTTGTCATGGGGATCAAATAAATCTTTAACAGGGTCTGTTTCTGCTGCAATTGGTCCAATTTCTGCATCAATTGATACTGATGGAAATTATGGTGTAGGATTAAGTACTAGCGTAATATCGAATGGTTTAGGGTTTGATGGTGCATTTGATAAGCCTGGTGGAACAAACAGTGGTTCACCATTTGGGGGAAGTTTGTCGATTAGCGGTAACGTAAAAAAAAGTGGGATCTCGGTTGGATTATCAGCAGGTTATAGTAAAGGAGGATTAAATGCAGGTTTAGGAGTTTCTATTTCTGGTAGTGGAGTAGGAGCTGGATTTTCAATTGGAGGAGGTTCAGGAGAAGGAAAAAGTAAAAGAAGCGCTGGAGGAGGAGGTAGTATTGGTAGCTTTTCAGCAGCTGATATGAGTGTTAGTTCTAGTGGTTTTTATATTCCAATTAACATTTGGATTTTCAATTTTGGATTCGGGTATCAAAGACAAAAAATTAAATATAAAAAAGGGTTAAATAGATATGGTTTTGGTAGTTTCTACCAAACAGGAGAGGTGTTTAACACAGAATTAGGAGAAAGAAAAGACGCTACTGATTCTAATGGAACTTATTATGACAGCGCTTTTGAAGACCTACAAAGAAGAAATTTTTATGGAGATATTTATGATCAAGAATTAGCGCAACATGAAATAGATTTTATTCAAGATTATAGAAATTCAATTGAAAAAATCAACTTTACTTTCGCTGGATACGACAGTTATGGAATTAATGCTAGTGGTATAAGTGGGAATTTGTCACCAATTATTGGGGAAAATTCGGTATTGATAGGGGAAGGATTTGAAGGAAAAGATACTGATGATTCTAATAAGAAGATGAAAGTGTTTTACCATAATTCCTATGATAGAGAAACTTCTCAAGTTACTTTAAAAACAAATAAAAGTATTTCTGACAACAACTTATATTTTGCGTTTGATGGTCAAATAATGAATTATATGTCGGTAGGAGGATACCTTGGTAATTTTTCAAGTAGCACTACAGCTTTAAATTTAAATGATTTTGCTAGAAAATCTGGGAGTTATAAGCAACGTCCTAAAACAGGAAGTTTTGTAGAAGTATTTACGAATACACAATTAGATCAAAACCCTGGGCTAATGTTGAAGCCTAATACCGTTTATAATTCGAATACAAATACAACTACTTCAAGGGTTGCTAATTTAGGTTATGAAAAAGATGGTATTGGAGGATATAAGATTACAACTCCAGATGGGAAAGTGTATCATTTTGGACAACCGGTGTATCAATATGAAAAAGTTGAACATAATTTTATAGAAATAGATAAAGGATTAAACATAAGTGGATTAAACTCAAGTTCAAAAAGAGAAGCTACTCCATATGCAACACACTGGTTATTAACCGCAATTACAGGGCCTGATTATGTAGATACAAATGGAAATAGTTATCCTGATAATGGAGATTATGGGTATTGGTTACGTTTAGAACATGGACAATGGTCAAATGCTTATACATGGAGAACTCCATACGCTAATAGCGATTTAGTAGGACAAGATAATAGTATTACAAGTAATAAGGATTACCGTAGATACTCTACATATAATGAGAACGATGTTAACAAAGCAGATGCAGGTCATTTTTTACAGGGTAGAAAAGATTTGTACTATCTGGATAGGATAGTATCAAGAGAACAAACAGCGTATTTTGTTAAGGATATTCGTAAAGATGGATTAGGAACAGATTTAGATTATAATTTTAGTAATGCTGTTAATTTATCAAGGCTAAATGCTGTGTTAGATAAGTATAAAGAGAGGTATGGAGTTTCATCTGTTCAGTACGTTACTCTAAAGAACTGGAGAGATAATCAAATCAGCAAATTAGCTATAGGTACGGCGGGTTCAACATTTGTTGATGAGAATGGAAATGACGAGGTAATTCTAGGAGAAGAATATGCTAGCTATGAAACAGAGTATTTACTTCGTTTAGACAAAATTATCATTGAGAAAAATAAGGAGTCTAATTTAAATACAATTAGTTCATCAAATGCATTGGGTGGAATTAGTGCATCGACGAAAAATGCACCTTATAATACGACATTAAATGGAAATAATGGAACGTTGTTTTCTAAATATATTCCTAATGCAGCAAAATCACACAGGTTGCACCAGGCAAATAACGTATTAGACGTAAATGATGATGATGTGAAAAATTACGACTATAGCAAAGCTTTAAAAGTAATTAAGTTTTCACATAGCTATGATTTAGCAAAACAATCTCCTAACTCTATATCTCCTGAAAAAGGAAGGTTAACTTTAGAAAAAGTACATTTTTATGGAAGAGGAATGAAAGAAGGAGCAACAGAAAGTGAATTATATGATTATATGCCTCCATATGAATTCAATTATAAAAAAGGTATAAGAAAGGATGGAACTGAAGTAGTTTTTTCAAGAAACGATTCACCAGATGCTATAGGAAAAGAGAAAGAATTTAATAAAAAAGATAGTTGGGGCTTTATTGCTGGAGAAAGTGCTGACGGAAAAACATTGGCTGATACTTGGAGTTTAAATAGTATCAAAACCCCTCAAGGAAGTACAATTGATATTGCTTATGAAGAGGATGACTATTATGTGGAAGCTTTTTCAAGAAGGTTTTGGGAAGATAACCTGAAGTTTAATGTGGTTAAAACAGTAGATTCTCCAGTTGATGAGTTCGAAATTCACATTAAGTATGATGATGGGTATGTTGTACGAGATAGAGATAAATTTACTAATTATTTTAAGTCAGACGATAAGGTGTTTTTGGATTTATGGATTGGAGTTACTCTGCACGAAGGCGTAACTAATAGTCATGATTCTAGAGGGAAAATAGATGTGTTTCCAAAAGAAGAAGGCTTAGAGCTTAAAAGTTTAACTGATACAGAAATAGTATTAAAAGCTATAGGGAATGATATTAACGACTGCAGAAATTGTGGTGGAAAATGTAAGCAATCATTACCATTTTCTTATTTTGATATTAGCACTTTTACTTCTAAACCTGCTTGGTGGTCAAAGAGAAATTGGAGTTACAGTGATTACTATTCAAACAAAGAAAGAGGACAAACCC
Organism: Tenacibaculum sp. FZY0031; assembly: GCF_036350695.1. Lineage (NCBI taxonomy): Bacteria > Pseudomonadati > Bacteroidota > Flavobacteriia > Flavobacteriales > Flavobacteriaceae > Tenacibaculum > Tenacibaculum sp. FZY0031. The sequence goes on along the minus strand of NZ_JAZDVY010000002.1, from coordinate 23,611 downwards.
CAGGAGATGTATCTAGAGGTGAACCAGGACATTCAATTAGATATAAGTTACTAGCAACAAAATCTCCATCAGGAAATAATGGAGGTGGATTAAAAGTGGCGAAAATTACAGTAAATGATGAAGCAGGAGCTACGTATGAAACAACCTATGACTATAGAGTTCCTGATTTTGTAAATGGTGGATTTACTGATAAATCTTCAGGAATTACCTCTTTTTACCCAATTTATGGAACAACATTCGTACCATATCAAAATGAATTACCAGGGCCAGGAGTTATGTATGAATGGGTAACTATGAAAGCAAGAGGATATGATGCTACAGGGAAAGAACTACCATCTGAAAGTACACGATATCATTATTATACCTTACAGCCAAATTTCCACATTTTTGATCCTGGATTTACGATGAAGGATAACGACGGAGAGGTTTTATTTAAGGCTACGGTAAATGATATAAACATTCCAAAAGAGAAAATTAAGGCTAAAGACATTACAATTGAAACCAATTTAGCCAAAATAGGGCAGCTTATTTCTATAGAGCAGTTTAATGCAGAAAACCAATTGTTGAATAAAACAACAAATGAGTATACAAACAAATTAGGAAAATACCAGGAAACGTTTACATCAATGAAGTCAATTTATGACTATTCATATGATGAAGATAATGGTAATTATTACAATAGAAATTTAAAAAGAAGAGCTTTATCAAAATCAACAAAAATTGAAGGAGGAAAAATCTTAAATAAAGTAACCTCTGTAACACCCTATGGAACCTCTTCAATAGAGTACTTAAATCAAGACCCATATTTAGGTTCATATAGAACTTCTATAAAAACCAAAGCAGACGGAACTAAAGTAAAAGAAACAAAGTATCCTGCTTATGAAAAGTATATTCAGATGGGGTCTAAAATAAATAATCCATCTTATAGAAATATGTTAACACAAGAGGCTATGAATGTAACCTCCGTAGAAGTCGCCCCTAATAATTGGAGAACTACGAGTGCTGGGGTTACTACTTGGAATAATGACTGGGTGTATAGAGATAAAGATGGAGGAGAGTTAAAACCAACTGCAGATAATGAAAAAATTTGGCGTAAACACAAAAGTTTTGTTTGGAAGGGAGCTATAGATGAATATGGAACTTATGGAAAACTCCTTAACCAAAACTCTTTTAATTGGGGTGTTGGAGCTACGCAAACAAATACCGAGTGGGAAGAAGTTTCAGAGATAATGCGTTATTCACATTATTCAGTTCCAATAGAAGCAAGGGATATTAATGATAATTACGCATCTTCCAAGATGGATGCTAATTTTAGTAAAACGATAGCAGGAGGAAATGCCCAATATACAGAAATGTATTACTCTGGTTTAGAAGAGTATAAAAGTGGTAGAGAAGGAGAGTTTTTATTTGAAAACACACAATTGAGTTCTGAAGCTCACACTGGAGAATCTGCAGTAGTTGTGAGAGCAACATCAAAAGCATTTAAGTTACACATAGATTCAAGAGAGGGTTCTACTTTATTAGGAAAAAAGTTTAGACCAGGAAACTATAAAGTATCATATTGGTTGTATACTCCAGATACAGAATCAAAGGATGTTCCTAATGCTAACTTAATATATGGTACTCAAAATATAGCATCGCAAGAAACAGTGAAAGCTGGAAACTGGACGTTGGTAAATCATTTTATCACAGTAGTTGATAATACTAGTTTAGATTTATATCTAACTAATGAAGGCTTGTCTACGTCTGGTATTATTGATGATTTTAGAATTCACCCAGTAGCATCAAGTATGAATAGCTATGTGTATGATAAGAATACAGATGAGTTGCGCTTTATTTTAGATGCTAATAATTTGGCAACTGAATTTAAATATGATAAGGCAGGTAGATTATGTAAAACCTTTAAAGAAGTTCTAAATCAAGGCATAAATATTGGAGGTTTCAAATTATTAAAAGAATATCGATATAGGTATAAAAACGCACCATCTAACTCAGGAATATGTGGTTGCTGTGAAGACGATGGAGTTGTATATGTTAATGATGCACCTACAGCGATGTCCGACAATTATCATTTTAAGGTAGTAACAAATGAAGCATTAACATTAGATGTGTTAGCTAATGATTATGATCCTAATTCATTAGATGTATTAACAATAGACAAAATAGTGTCACTTCCAAGTAATGGAGTAGTAGCCATAAACAATAATAAAATTGTTTATACACCTAATGCGAATTTTTATGGGCAAGATAGTTTCACTTATTCAATAAAAGATAATGGCACACCTGCTAAGTCAAGCAACACAGCTACAGTAAATATAAGTTTGACAGAAGATACGTTCTTCCCTCTTATTAAAATTACAGATTTTGTAGACGTTGGTCATAAAGCTTGCACCACCTTTAAAGTAACAATTGCTGGAGGTAGTGGTTCTTTTACATATGTGTGGAAAAAGATAGACTACAACGATAATGTAGTAAGTACTCATACAGGAAGTTCAGATTACTATGTTTGTACAAGTTGTTCAGCAAATGAGTATTATCAAATTTCTTGCACAATTACAGACAATATTTCTGGAAAGGTAAAAACTGTAAATAGTGCTACAGGACCTTGTGGAGGTAGCATGGGAGACGGTCCAGTATTAGAAGAACCTAAATAATATATAATTAATAAGAAAAGACATAATTATATGAAAAAGTATATACAAATAGTAGTGTTGATTAGTTTATTAGCCAATAGTGATTTTCTATTTTCACAAGAAATAGAACCAGATATAACATTAAGCTCACCTGAAACAACTTCAAGAACAGTAGAAGCCACTAACAGTATAACACTATTGCCAGGATTTAGTGCTACAGGATTAACTCCTTTTATCGCACGAATTGTTCCAGAAAATATTTATGATGTGGTTAAAGGCGCACCATACATGAAAAATGAGGCGCTAAATTGGATATCTAGTAGTTCTTATGATTTATCTGGTAACCTAACTTCAAGTGGTGTTGCTTATTTTAATACACTAGGTAAAGCTACTCAAAATCATTCTCTAGATGTTAAAACTGGTAAAATTTGGACAAATGAAGTACGATATGATGCCTTTGGAAAACCAACATTTTCTACTTTAAGTGCTCCTGTTGGCACACAGTATGGATATAAAAATAACTTTATAACTACAACTACTGGTGGAAATTTATCAAAATCACAAATAGAAAGTATAAAGGATAATACAGCTGTAGGTATTATAGGTAACCAAGAAAACACTTTAGGATGGTATTACAGTGAAAATAATACTTCTGAAAAATACCAAGATATTACAGCACATCCATATAGTAAAGTTATATATAGTAGATTAAGACCAGGTATACCTTTAAAAACTTTGGGAGGGAATAAAATACAAAAAACCGCATCTAGCCCAAAAGAATGGTTGCAAAGCTATTCTTTTGATATGCCCATGACTCAAGAGCTTTTTTATGAGTTTGAACCAGGTTACTTCCCAGAAAGAGAGTTAGTTATTACTAAAAATAGTAATGGAAAAGCGTATTATGGAACTAGTGATATATATTACACTTATGATTTACAAGAGGTGGATGAAAGTAATTGTAATGGAATGGGATCGGTATACTCAGATAAGCGTTTGGCAGAAAATTATACACTGCATGTAGGATACATTTATAAAATTACACTTGGAAGTCAAATGGGGTATTATAAAGTTATATCAAGAGAACCTCATTATGTGTCTTCTGGAGGAGGAGGTTTTGAGTTTGAAAGTAGTGGTGGAGAAGAACAACTTTTACCACCACCAGGAGGATCCAGTACTGAATTAGAGGAGTTTATTTGGTTAAATGATATGGAGGCATATAACTGCCCGTTAGGAAAACCTGTATTTTTAAACGGAAAAAAAACAGTTATAAGAGATGTTCATGGTGTAGAAAGTGTTGTGTTTACTGATACTGATGGGAATGTGTTAGCAGCTGCTAGAAGTGGAAATGAAGATGGTCAAAAGAATGTTAAAACGGTGATATCTCCAATTAATGAACAAGGCTATGTAGATATTCATATTCCTAAAGGGTGTGGAGGAACAGTAAGCATTTTACATAATAAAAAATATTTAGGAATACCTACTAGTTTAGAAGGAGCTTATGTAGGAGGAATACGACTTAATGTATATGATTTAATTAGTGAAATGAAAGTAAAAGAGAATATAAGCATTAGTTCTCAACCTTCATTTACTCTTAATCCAGGGGTTTATAGAGTAGAGTTAATTGATACTCCGCATATAGTTGCTTATGAAGCCCCGCTTCCTTATGTGAAATTATCTGGTTCTACCCCAGCTTTACTAGATCCAATAAATACAATAGGAATTAAATATAATGTTAACTACTACGATTATAGTTTAAATTATTACGATAAAGCAAATCGTTTAGTAAAAAGTACACAACCATTAAGCAAAAAAATAGCAAGTACTTATGCATACAATACCCTAGGGCAATTACAAAGTGCTTCAAGTCCAGATGAAGGAGAAGCAGCGTTTAAATACCGTAAAGATGGTCAAATACGATTTTCACAAAATGAGCAGCAAGCACTAGATGGTGAATTTTCATATACCAATTATGATAGTTTTGGAAGACCAGTAGAGAGTGGAGTTGCCATAGGAACCTATACTACTTTGAATCCAGATGCAACTTCTTTTTCAGGAACCAAAAAAGAACAACATTTTACTGTATATGACGTAGCTGATAGTAATCTACAAACGGTTCTAACAAGTGCAGGACTACCAGTAGAGACATATAAGCAAACATTTGTAGCGGGTAATGTCGCAAAAACATTTACTGTTAATCCTAGTACCACTACTACTTGGTATAGCTATGACGCGTATGGTAGAGTTACTTGGATGGTACAAAATATTGATGGTTTAGGTGTAAAAACTATTGATTATGAATATGATTTTGCGAAAGGACAGCTAACTAAGGTATTATACCAAAAACATAAAGCAAATGAATTGTTTGCTCATAAATACACCTATAATATTGCAGGAGAATTGTATAAAGTAGAAACTTCTACTGATAATAATACGTTTACGGAGCAAGCAAAGTACAAGTACTACGAAACAGGTGCCTTAAAACGTGTTGAAGTAGCAGAAAATGTACAAGGAATTGACTATATTTATAACTTAAATGGACAATTAAAAGCAATAAACCACCCATCTAGAAGCAATTCTTTAGACCCAGGAAAAGACGGAACTAATGGAATAGCCGGTGATTTATTTGGTTTTGCAATAGATTATTATAACGGAGATTATACCCGTACCAATACACCTACACCAGTAACCGTAGCAACAGGTTTTGAAGCTAATAACCAATACAATGGTAATATCAAAGCAACACGTTGGTCTAATGAAGAAGGAAGTACACAAGCTTCACAAGTATTTACCTATAACAAAAATAACTGGTTGCAAGAGGCAAATTTTGGGATAGCAAATAGTACAGGTACTATTACCCCAAATGCATATGGTAATTACAAGGTGTATGGATTAAGTTACGATGCCAATGGTAATATAAAAACACTAAACCGTAATAAGAATGGTGATAGTAGTAATGCCATGGATAAATTAAGTTATAATTATCTAAAAGGTAAAAACCAATTAGATTATATTACAGATGCTCTAGGAAATGCAGGTGTAAACGATATTGATACTCAAAGTGAAGGAAACTATGTATATGATAGTATAGGTAGATTAACTGAGAATAAAAAAGAAAAGGTAACCTACGAATACAATGCAAGTGGTTTAGTTACAAAGGTATTTTACGATAGTAAGCTAAAGGTACAATTCTTTTACAATGATAAAGGGCACCGAGTAAAAAAGGTAGACTATTTAACTACAGGGGCTATTAATAAAACTACGCACTACGTACGTGATGCATCTGGAAGTGCTTTAGCCATTTATGAAAATTTACAGCAAAAAGAGATTCCTATTTATGGAGCGAGTAGGTTAGGAGTTTACAATAAAGGAACCAATAAAAGCGTTTATCAGTTAACAGATCATTTAGGAAATGTACGAGCAGTTGTTGAAAAACAAGGAACGAATGTTGCAGCAATAAGTAGAACCGATTACTATCCTTTTGGTATGCCAATGCCTGAAAGAAATGATGGAGCTAGTCAGTATCGTTATAAGTACCAAGGACAAGAAAAAGACCCTGAAACTGGGAAAGAAGCGTTTCAATTAAGGCTTTGGGATGGACGTATTGGTAGATGGTTAACCACGGATCCTGCAGGACAATATTCAAGTCCTTATTTAGGAATGGGGAATAACCCAATTTCTAGAGTTGACCCTGATGGAGGGACGGATTGCCCAAATCCACCATGTAATAATAATCAAAATAATAATATATTATTGGATGAAGTTGTAATTACAGCTAAAGCTAATAAATATAACTCTTTAGTTAATAAGCAATTTCATTTGAATCAACAAATATATGAGTTAGAAAGGCAATTAGCAAGAGATGCTGCGATTAAAGATATCACAGGAGATTTGACAAAAAAGGGAGCCTTAAAAAGTGTGGCAACTAAGTATTTAGAAGCATATAGTAGACTACCAAAAGATAAGATAAAGCACTTATTAGACAATCCAAATAAGATTAGAGAAAGTGTTGAAAAATATTTTAATGATTATATTGACTATTTAGATAAAGGTGGGTTAGAAAAAGAAGCTTATTTTCATTTAGAATCTATAAATAATAAAGCTCATGTAGCTCTAATGTATACAAAGCCAATAATAGCTAAAACAGCAGGAGCGATTAATAACGGAGCTAAGTTGAATTACAAGAACACTCTAAGAAAACTAAATAATGTTAAAAGTCAGTATAATGATATAACAGAACAGATAAATAGTTTCGATACTACAGGAATACTAAGCGGTGGATTTGGAGGAGGCTTTGGAGGTGGTGGCTTTGGAGGTGGTGGAGCGACCATGGGGTGGAAATAGTAAGAAAATACCAATAGTGAATTATAAAACTACTTTAAGTAATTAGAGTAGTTTTTTGTCATTAAGAGGTTTACTTGTTTCGGGTAATTAAGTGTCATTTCGAAGGAGTATGCGACTGAGAAATCTACTTCTTTATGACCTAGAAACTACAAGGTTTAGTGGAACAAAATTATAACAATAGATAATATGAGTTATTTCTTTGAATAAGATTTCTCCTTAGAGTCGAAATGACAGGTGTAATCTGCTTATTCTGAGTTTGTATTGTTGTTTTTAGTTATGTAATGTTAAGATTGCTTCGCTTCATTTTGTTTTGCTCGCAATGACGGCTCTAATGTGTCATTACGAGGAGTGTGCGACGAAGTAATCTACTTATTCGAAATTTGTATATATTCTTTCAAAATAGCAACATTATTCACACTAAAAAAGCTATTAGGGTAAATAGTATTTTTTTACATTTGTAGGAGATTAGAACTATATTATTACTTTCTATTCAAGAAAAATAAATTGTATTATATGAAAATAAAGTGGACAATCTTATTAGCCTTCGTAATAACTTTTATTGCAGCCTGTGAAGCAGTGTTTGTAGATGATATTTCAGACAAAGCAGTAACCGTTACAGCTCCAAAAGAAGGGGTGAGCCTACCAGAAGGGAGTATTTCTTTTTTATGGGAACGTATTGAAGGAGTAGAGAAGTATCAATTACAAGTAGCGAGTCCAAATTTTGAAAACGCAGCACAAGTAGTATTAGATACAACAATCAGTAAAAACTCTTTTGCAAAAGCATTGACAAAAGGAAATTATGAATGGCGAGTGAGAGCGAAAAATTCAGAGTACGAAACACCTTATACCTCACAAGCTTTTTATGTATATGAAGGAGATATTACAACCAAAGAATTGGTGTTAACTTCACCCAAAGATGATGTCATGACAAATGTATCTAATCAAACGTTATCTTGGGAAAAATTACCAGAAGCGGTAGAGTATAGAGTCCAAATTTGGAAACCAGATACCAACGGGACTTTAGAAGAAGATACAACCATAACTAACACAACGATTGATGTTGATTTCTCTGATGGAACCTATACATGGCAGGTTAGACCGCAGAGCAGCACACAAAATGGTAAATATGTATCAAGAAAACTAACTGTTGATACGGTAAAACCAAATACCCCTGAAAACACAACACCTGCAGATGCTAGTTCACAAACAGAAACTACGGTGAGCTTTACTTGGAAAAGAGAAAATATAGCAGGAACGAGTGAATTAGATAGCTTATACGTTTATACAGATGAAAGCTTAAATAAGCTAGCTTTTAAAGCTGAGGGAACAGACAAAAGTTTTACACAAGAAAATGTAGAAGCAAAAGTATACTACTGGTATATTCAATCTTTTGATAAAGCAGGGAATAGAAGCGACAAAAGTGAGGTAACGAGTTTTACAGTTAACTAACTTAAATGTAGTTTTAAGAAAAACGAAAAACCGTAAAAATCAATGTAGTTAAACTTTCCTTAAGGAAGAAATTTGCATTTTTGAGATTTAGCTCCGCTGAACCCACGGTTTCTCCTTTCATTACTCTACACTTCAAAATGACAGTGAAATATTCGTCATTTCGATAAAGGGAGTGCAAGAGTGATGAGAAATCTTTATAATACTAAGATTTAAATTAATAAAACCTTACGTTTTCTTCTTCTATAGATAAACTATCAATCCTTAACAATTTCAACCAACTTTTTATCCTGATCTACTTCCCAAACATTAAACTGTCCATCACCATCAAAATCAGTAATAGCTGTAGCACGAGCTTTAAACGTATTGTTAGTACTTTCAATAATTTCGTATTGGTAATTCGCTCTACCACCATTAGCAACGGTAACAGGAGGTACAAAATCTAGTACGTTAAAATCAGCACTATAGGTAGAGTGCATAAAAAAGTGATTGCGCTGTAAAGAATGTAAGTGGTTTAATTGATTTTGAGCCTCAATACTTTTGGTACGAGAAATTAAAGGCATTAAGTTAGGCAATGCAATTAAAATTAAAATACCAATAATAACTAAGGTTATTAATAACTCTTGTAAGTTATAGGCATCTACTTTTTTTAGTACAATCTTTTTATAAAAGCTCATTTTTTCGTTTTTAGTCGGTAAATGTAATTGTTTATCGTAAAAAAATAAAATAATTAGGTAATTACTGTACTTAGCTTGAACATCGGTAAGTACATGGCAATTAAAATGACAGCAACAATACCTCCTAACACTAAAATTAAGATGGGTTCTATGGTTGCATTAATCATTTTAGACCTGTATTCTATTTCTTCGTTATATTGATAGGTTAAACGCTTGAAAATAATTTCGTTTTGATTGGTTTCTTCGGCAACTTTTAATAGAGAAGCCATTTTTTTATCAAATATAGGTTGATTAGCAACACTTTTATGTAAGCTAATTCCTTGTAAAATATCTGATTCAACTTGTTGTAAGGCTGTTTGTAAGGGGTAAAAACGGATCATTTTTTGCGTTAACTGTAATCCGTTTAATAACGGGACTTTAGCAGCAACAAGTAAGCTTATGGCTTGTGTGAATTGTGCAATACGTATTTTTCTTGTAAAGTCACCGATAAAAGGAGTTTTTAGTAAAACAGCCGAACTTATTTTTCTAAACCACAATTTATTTTTTACAACAAAGAGAAGACCAACAATAAGGAGAATAAAAAGAAAAAACAAGGGAGCATTTTCTTCAGAAAAATCAGCTAAAGCAATGATCTTTTTAGTCACCCAAGGCAATTCTACTTTGTTTTGTTTAAAAATATCAGCAAACATAGGCACCACCATTCGTAACATAAAAAACACCGCTAAAAAGGCTGTTATTAACACAACAATAGGATACGATAAGGCACTTACAATTATTCTACGTTGTTCATTTTTACGCTTATAAAAATTACCCAACTCTTCACTTACTTTTTGCAGTGTTCCTGTTTGTTCACCTATTTGTAGAGAGTAGAATTCGTAGTTGGTAAATGACTTATGCCTTTTTATAGCATCCGATAAATTTTTACCATTGATTAAATCATCAACGATGCTGTTAAATAGTTCTTTGTCAGAAGCTTTTTTTTGTTCATTTCCAATGAGTTCAATGGCGTCTTTTAACTCTAAACCAGCTTTTAAAAGTATCCCCAGTTCAATATAAAAATTTTCTTTCTTTTTATTAGAAAAAGAATTTCCAAACAGGCTAATTTCTTTTTTTAATAGTGAGTCTATATCAAAAGAAGTTTTTTCTTTTTTGGGTTTTTCTGATATGTTGTTGAGTTGAAAAGCCATTAATTGTTTAGGTAAAAAGCAGCATCTTTTTGTTTGTAAATAAAAATCTGTTTGAAGTTGTAGGTAGGGTTTGTATATAATTTCATAGCATCTATAGTACCTTGTGTAACTTCTTTTCCGTCCAAAAATAAAGATTTATCAGGAAAATTGATGAAAATTGTATCGTTTTGTCTTAAAATATAATCATTGCTAAAATCATACGTAATAGTATCAATGGCATTCGTCATTAAAAAAGTATCTTTAATAGGAGAGTAGTTTACATGATAACTATTAAAATCTTTCCATAATAATCGCTCTAAAAGTTGGTATTGTTGCTGACTTTTAAAATTTGTTTTAATAGTAGTGAGTTGTTTTTGAACCGTGTCTAATATTAAAAAAGTTAAGGAAACGACAAGACTTGTAATCACTAAAACAATTAACATTTCACTTAGTGTAAAAGCAGCCATTTTTTTAGTTTTCATAAGCTACAGTTTTTTTAGTGACTTTCTTTTTAGAGGTTTTGTTTTCAGCTTCAAAAACAACTAGTTTTTGGTTTTCTTCTATAACTTCTTCTGAATAGATAATCCACTCATTTTCTTCAGAAGAATAGGGGAGTGTAATCTGTCCGTTTTTATATTGATATACAATTTCTGTCAATTCATTTTCTATTTTATGTGTGCTATTTTTAACCGTGTTAAATAACAGGTTATCTACTGTTAATAAAGCAACTCCGAATATGAGTAAAATAATTACAGTAGCAACAATTACTTCGGTTAACGAAGACGCTTTTACTTTTAGACCCGTTATTTTCTTTAATAAAGCCATTTTGCTACGGAATAATTTTGGTTTTTTATAGGTAATCCAGAAAATTGATTAGGAAGTTTAGTGCTATTAATTTCTACATTGTATACATGATTTATATACGTACTACCAAACTGTTTTGTTAAAAAATGATTCGTATATACACTTCCGTATACGGTTCCTAACAATTCTAAATTTTGATTACAATATACATCTCCAGTAATAGTTGTTTTTTCTTTGATATGAATTTGTGGATTAAAATTCATGGTTTTACTAGTACTGTATAGTAAAATACTACCCTTTATTTGACAGTTTTCTTCAATAATAATTTCAGGGTTATTGTTAGTATCTATTTTTTTTTCATTTATCACAACCAAAGCACTCGGATAGTGTAATGTACAATTAGATTGCACATTAATGGTGTCTTTAGCAAATGCTTGAAATGTTCCATTCACTCGATTTTGAACGGTTATTTTTGGGGCAACCAAAATAACATCTTCAAGTATGGCAGAAGTATGTATAGTAATACTGCTGTTTGATTTTATGAGTATATTACCCGTTAAAGAAATGTTTTTAAGATGAATAGGGTAGTTTGAATTATAAACCAGCGTTTCTTTTTTAAACGAATTATTAAAGTGTTTACCTTCCTCTAACTCAAAAAAAGAAGTTTTACCATCTAAAAGATGTGAAGAAACATACTTTTTTATAGTATTTATGTTTTCTATTTCAGGGAGTTTGGTACTACTTAAAGTAGACCTTCCGTATAACAAGGTATTTCTATTATATGAAGTTCCAGCAATATTTCCTCTTTTAATACCTAGTTTAGGAATACTTGCATCTCCGACAATTTTGGTGTTTCCTACTATCGCTAAGGGTTTATTGTTTTCTTGAAGATATAAAGCCTTTTTTTTACGGTTAAAACTACCTAATAACCCTATTTGTTCAAAGAATTCATTTTTTTCTGAAGATGTAACGTGAACACTTTTATAAATTCCCCAATCTTTAGTTATAATCGAGGTGTTATTGAGTTGATTTAGGTTTGTGTCGTTAAGTTTTTGAGTTTTTAAAAGGTCGAAAGTATGCTGTACGTTTTCTATTGTTTTTTTATATAAAGCACCTTTTAATTGAACTTTTTTATGAAGGTGTATTAAAGTGATAAAGGCAAGTATGAGTATGGCTATAATTACGGAAATAACTAAAACATACTGTAAGGCTCCTGCTTTTACCTTTTTTAATAACAGCATAGTCTATTGTACTTTAAAAGTTTTTGTTTCATTTTGAAACTTTAAAAGCACTTCTTCTGAATTTCCTTTTACCAACGTAAGGCCTCTAACGTTTTGACCAAGGTTAAAAATTTCTTGCTCCCCATTAATAGTAATGATAAAAGATTTCGATTTATTAGATGCTACAGTACCATTGTATACTATTTGAGGAAAATTCTTTTTTTCTCCTGTTATTTTCTTTTTAGGTTTAAAACTAACTTTTTTCCTTTTTACAGGAAGTTTACCTAAAAAAGGATCTCTATAATCTGCCCTAATAGTATAAGGTTGTACTTCAACTATTTTTTTTCTAGAAAAATGATTAGAATTGTTTGTAGTAGCGATAGTTGTTGTATTTGGAGATAATCGGTTGTAAATTTTATAACCAATAAGTCCCCAAATACAAACAACTACAGCAAGTAATAAGTATGTTTTTTGTTTTTTATTCAACTATTTTATGTTTAATAAGTTTTTCTATTTCGTTTAATCGACGCTCTAAGGTATTGTTTTTTTCTTTTGCTGCTTCTAATTCTTTTTGTTGCTGAATAGTATATAGCATTAGTTCTTCAATTTTTTGAAGTAATTGTATCGAAAATTTACTAAGTTCAATACCGTTGTTTTGCATTTCTTTTTCAGAGGAAATATCGGGCAAATGCTTATTCTTAAAAATATATTCTTGTAAAGAATCAAGTTTAACGAGTTTATAATCATTTTCAAAAACAAAATCTGCACCAGAGTCAACAGTTACTTTAATTTCTCTAGCACCAATTTTGCCAGCAACGGTTAATTTATCTCCATTATTAAGTTTGTGTGTACCAATGGTCAGATTATTTTCTATAGTAAAATTTTGCTTTAAATATGTTCTATCAGCAGTCTGATTATTGGCGAGAGTAGAAACAGGAGTTGTTTGAATTGTAGTTGAGTTAAAACCATTTACTCTATTTACACCTTTAATTGTAACTACTATGGTATTTCCTGTACTTAATAGATGATATATTGGAATAACTAAGCGATTATTATCATTAAACTCTAATTCTCCTAGTTTCCATTCAGAAGCAACATGTCCAAAAGCAACTGGTACTTCAGAAGTGTGATGAAAATAGCCTTCTTTACCTAGGTTTTTTCCTATTTGGTACCTCTTAGTATATTTACCTGTACTGAGTCTATATCCATAGGCAGAAGTAATTGTAACTTCCATCCATCCCCACATTTTAATATCTCCAAAATCTATATAACTAACTTGATTCTCTACCCCATTTGCAAAAGTGATATAAGAACTTTCCCATTCAAAACTATAGTTTTGAGCTTTAATAGTTAAAGGAGCAAAGACAAAAAAAAGTAATATTATTTTTTTCATAATTAATTTTTATTTTTCGAGTTTGTTAATTCTTTCTTCTAACTTTTTTAGGAGGCTATTTTCTTTTTTTAATTCATCAATTTCTTTTTGTTGCTGAATAGTATATAGCGTTAGTTCTTCAATTTTCTCTAACAATTTTCTATTCATTTCACCTAACTCAATACCTCCATCTTTTGCTACTTCTTTTGCGCTAGGAATGTTTTGTAAATGCCCTTTTTCATTAATGTGTTGTTCTACTTCTTGTAAGGTTGGCAGTTTGTGTTCTTTTGAGAATACATAATCAGGCCAGTTATTTTTTAGCTGTACTTTTACTTCTTCAGTAATTGTTTTTCCTGCAATAGCCAATTTGTAATCAGTAGGTATAGAGGTTGTTCCAATCCCCACATTTCCATCATATTTTAAATACATTGATTCGTTTCCTGTCCCTACAGCAAAAATTAACGAATTAAAATCTCCTCCTTCACCATTAGTTGATCTAATATATGCTCTATCATTTCCTCCCGGTTTCTCTAAAAACTTAATTTTATAAGTTCTTGCTAGTGAAATATTTCCATTTACTTCCAGTTTTTCTGCAGGAGAATTTGTTCCTATACCTAGTTTACCATAAACAGCTAAATTAGAGGGACTACTAGTGCTACCTACCCAAACATCTTTTTGATTACCATAGTTTAGGTATAAGTTATCAAAGTCATTGCTGTCTGCTTTTTTTCCATTAATATGTCTAACTCTTAGAGCGGTATTTGTTTCTCCCCCTATATTAAGGTCTCCTTTTATAGTTGTGTTCCCATTAATATCTTTTTTATAAGACACAGTCACTACATTTGTACCCGACAAAGCTTCATCAAGAGCAATCCAGTTTTCATAGTTAGCGGGAATATCATCGGCAGTCATACCTTTAGCGTAAACTCTTACTTGAAACCTATTAAAATATTCTCTTGAGTCTAAAAAGATAATTACCTTACCATTTTCGTTGGCGAGTTTTATATCAGGAGCATAAGCTCCATGGCTGGAAGCACCATATCTATAAAAATTATTATTGTATATATACCAATTTAACATAATTCCGATAGACTTACCTTTGGAATAGTTATATCCTTCTATGATTACAGTAGGCATTTGAGAGCCATTTGCATAAGGTAAATTGGTTTTAATTTTTATTCCATGAGTAGGAGTGCCATTAAAACTATAATTTAAAGGAGTATAGTTTTGAGCTTTAATAGTAAAAGAAATCAAGACTAAAATAAATAAAGTAATCTTTTTCATCATTAATTTTTGTTTTCAAGTTTGTTAATTCTTTCTTCTAACTTTTTTAACCTTTCGATTTCTTTTTGTTGTTGAATAGTATATAGCGTTAGTTCTTCAATTTTTTCTAACAATTTTCTATTCATTTCACCTAACTCAATACCTCCATTTTTTGCTACTTCTTTCGCGCTAGGAATGTTTTGTAGGTGTCCTTTTTCGTTAATATGTTTTTCTACTTCATATAAGCTAGGTAGTGTATATTCTTTAGAAAAAACATAATCGGGCCAGCCAGTTAAATCTACTTTAACCTCTTTAGAATGAATTGTTCCATTAACGGATAATTTAGCATCGGGATTTGCAGTTCCAATCCCTACATTTCCCAATTTATTAATGAAAAATCTAGACTGAATATTTAATTCGCTATTAACAGCAGTTTGAACAGCTGTTGGAGTAGATAAAAATTCAAGAGTTCCTTGTCCTAGTCGTAAAGCCCCTCTGTTTGCAGAAAAATTATCGAAAGTTGAAACTAGTTGTCCTGATGTACCTGAACCATTCATCCCTGCTGCACCATATCCCAGAATAATAGCACCAGAACTGTAATTAGAACTTAATGCTCCGATATAATCATTGTCAGCATATGTTTGAGCAAATATAATTCCTCCTTGAGTTGATTTTGGACCTAATTCAATAGGTTTATTAATTTTTTGTATTAAAATTTTTGACCACTGACCCCAAGTTTCATCATCAGGCAATCCATTCCTATAAAAAATACCTCCTTCATTAAAGTTTAATTGATGGTGATGTCCTCCAGTATTATCTGCCCAAGGTGCAAAGGTTAAAAGACCTGAGTAGTATCCTATACCAGGAACTCCTATATTCTCTCTTTTTTTAAATTCAAATTTTACTTCGTTATTGTAATAATTAGGTGCAAAATTATCATATCGAGTGTTTAATACTTTAATGTTTTCAGCAATTTGTGCGTTAATTTTAAAAGAGAAGGTTACAAATAAAACCGTAATAATAATTTTCTTCATCATTTATTTTTTTGTCGTTAAACTCTCTAACTGTTTAGATTGTTGTTTAACGATTTTCTTTAACTCGTTAATAGATTTTTCTTGTTGAATAGTATACAGGGTTAACTCTTCAATTTTCTCTAACAATTTTCTATTCATTTCACCTAACTCAATACCTCCATCTTTTGCTACTTCTTTAGCACTAGGAATGTTTTGTAGGTGTCCTTTTTCGTTAATATGTTTTTCTACTTCATATAAGCTAGGTAGTGTATATTCTTTAGAAAAAACATAATCGGGCCAGCCAGTTAAATCTACTTTAACCTCTTTAGAATGAATTGTTCCATTAACGGATAATTTAGCATCAGGATTTGCAGTTCCAATCCCTACATTTCCATTATTTCTTACAGTAAAAGCAGATTGATCAGTACCTCCATTATTTGAAGTTCTGATAAGATCACCCCCATTTTTTTCTACTTGAATATAAATACCGTGTTGGGATGTATTTTGACTACTATTATTAATAAATTTACCAGAATAAATTCCCGGAATGTTGTTTGAATCTACTTCAACATGTATGTTACTTTTCATGTTCTCCTTATAAGGAACAGTCACTACATTTGTACCCGACAAAGCTTCATCAACAGCAATCCAGTTTTCATAGTTAGCGGGAATGTCATCGGCAGTCATACCTTTTGCATATGCTCTTACTTGAAACCTATTGTAATACTCTCTTGAGTCTAAAAAGATAACCACCTTACCATTTTCGTTGGCGAGTTTTATATCAGGAGTATAAACTCCATGGCTGGAAGCACCATATCTATAAAAATTATTATTGTATATATACCAGTTAAGTATAACTCCAATAGACTTACCTTTTCCGAAATTGTACCCCTCTAAAATGACTGTAGGCATTTGAGAACCGTTTGCATAGGGTAAATTGGTTTTAATTTTTATTCCATGAGTAGGCGTGCCATTAAAACTATAATTTAATGGAGTGTAGTTTTGAGCTTTAATAGTAAAAGAAATCAAAACTAAAATAAATAAAGTAATCTTTTTCATCATTAATTTTTGTTTTCGAGTTTATTAAGTTTTTCTTCTAACTTTTGTAGTCTTTTTTCTTGCTGAATCGTATATAGCGTTAGTTCTTCAATTTTCTCTAACAATTTTCTATTCATTTCACCTAACTCAATACCTCCATCTTTTACTACTTCTTTAGCACTAGGAATGTTTTGTAGGTGTCCTTTTTCGTTAATATGTTTTTCTACTTCATATAAGCTAGGTAGTGTATATTCTTTAGAAAAAACATAATCGGGCCAGTTATTTTGTAACAGTACTTTTACTTCTTCGGTAAGGATTTTTCCAGCAACTGCTAGTTTGTAATCGGTTGGAATTGTGGTAGTACCAATCCCAACATTACCTGTGTTGAAATAAGTATTTGAAGCTTTTTTTTTCCATGTAATATCACTTTCAGAAGCTAACAATCCTTTATAAGGAGTGGTCGCTTCTGGATGGATAAAAAATAATTCTGATAAACCAAGTTTATTGTCAGTATCATAAGTGGAATAAATAGTAAAACGTAATTTACCGTAAGAACCATTAGGGACTTTATCAGAAATGAATTTTGAACCTACATAATCTTGGTTGGTATAATCGACAATAACTTTCCATTCGTTAGCTCCGTTGTATATGTTGTATCCTTCAATTTTAAATCGTTTTGGTTGCCAATATCTCGTTGACCAGCCTATCCATCCTCCTCTTTGAACATGAACATTGGGTAAATTCTCTATTAAAATAACTGTTGGTTCGGTTGTAGAAACAGGTATACTACTGTAGCTTGCTGCAAATTTGCCATCAAAAAGAGCTCTTAAATTTACAGTTGCATCACCAGTTTGTGTCACGGTATAGCGATTGGTAGCATCGAACAAAATGTTATGCTCCATACCTACAGGTGTTATATTAGTTGTAAAATTTTGAGAAAAAATGCTTAGGTTGTATAAGCATAGCATAGCAATAATTAGTTTTTTCATAATAAATTTTTATATTAATAATGGATAAATTTCTTTTAATGAGGTAACACCTTCTTTTACTAAGTGAAGAGCATTGTCTTGTAGAGTAGCAATATTTTGTTGCTTTAGATAGGTATAAATATCTTGTTCTTTAGTACTTATAGCCGATACTAATTCTTGAGTTATGGGGATTATTTCATAAATAGCTTTACGTCCTTTATAGCCTGTATGATAACATTCAGTACAACCAACAGCTTCATAATGTGTGTGGTTATTTAAAAGTTTGTTTGCTAAGTGTAAATCAGTATCATTTTTAACTACTTCTTTTTTACAGTTATTACATAGTTTTCTAACCAAACGTTGCGCAACACTAACATTTAAAGTACTGGCAATTAAAAAAGAGGGAATATTCATATCTATAAGTCTAGAAATGGTTCCCCAAGCAGAGTTTGTATGTATGGTTGATAATACTAAGTGACCTGTTAACGAAGCTCTAATAGCCATGTTTGCAGTATCTGGGTCTCGTATTTCACCAACCATAATAATATCAGGATCTTGTCTTAAAAAAGTTCTTAGAGTGCTTGCAAAATCTAATCCGATACTTTCTTTTAATTGAACTTGATTAATGCCTTCTAAGGTATATTCTATAGGGTCTTCAACTGTTAAAATATTTGTGTTCGGTTTATTTAAAAGTTGTAAAGTAGCATATAAAGTAGTTGTTTTTCCTGACCCAGTTGGTCCAGAGATTAACACAATTCCATTGGGTTTGTGTACTGCTTTTTGATATATGTTTAACTCTTCTTCATTAAAACCTAAACTTTCTAGCTTGAAGGATAATAAGTCTTTTGATAAAATACGAAGTACCAATTTTTCACCATATAGAGTAGGTAAGGAAGAAACACGAATGTCAAAAACATCATTTCCATTTTTAAAGTTTATTCTTCCGTCTTGGGGTAATCTTTTTTCGGAAATGTCTAGACCCGACATAATTTTAAGTCGGTTGACTATTTTTGGGTATTCGCTTTTTAAAATAACATGACGTTCAATTAATTTTCCGTCAATTCTAAATCGGACCCTATTTGAGTTTTCAAAAGCCTCAAAATGAATATCACTACTTCCTATTTCTTTAGCTTCCTGAATGATGTTTGTAAGGAAATCATCTGAATAATTGAGTATTTTTTCATGATTACGAACAGCTTTTCTATATTTTGAATTAATGGATTTTTTTAATAAGTCAGAATCAATTATTTCAAATTCAATACTTAGACCAAGTATAACTTCTAGCTCTTGTTTTAACTCTAAATTATCAAAATCACTATAAATAATTAACGTATTGTTTTTGATTGTTTTAGGAAGGATGTTATAAAAAAAAGCTTGTTCAGAAGATAATAGTTGAAGCGCTTCAACATCTGTTAAAAGAGTATTTTTCATTTACATAGCGTATAAATTCAAAACTTCAAAATTATTATTCAGTAATAAAATAATTACTAGGAATAAAGATTGTAATCCTGCTAGCGGAACAGTTTTGTTAGTTAATCTAGGTTTCAAAAATATAAATAAAATAAAAGAAAATATCAAAGAAGAAGAAAAGATGATTAAAAAAGCAAAAGTAGGAAAGCCCATAGCAATAATTATAAAAAAGAAAAGATCACCTAATCCGATGGTTTTCAAAAGACTTTTTTTTAATTTTAATGTAGTATACAAGTATAATACTAAGAAAATTATAGATAAAAAACTCATGTTTACAATGCTAGTATATAAATAACTATAAACTGAAAATGAATTTGAATAATGAGTAAAGCTTATAAAAATTAAAGAGGTGAATAAACTAAGTAGGTATACTTTTCTTTCTTTGAAATCTTGATAAGTTATAAATACGAGATTAAAATATAAAAGAATCGTAAAAATCATTAGAAAAGAATAAAGATTTGTGTACTTAAAAATCTATTATAAATATAAAATAAAAAGAGGAGTCTTACTTTCCGATACAGAAATTTCCAAAAATGTGTCCCAAAATATCTTTATCTACATCGTATTCACCTGTAATATTTCCTAAATGGCGTAAGCATTCTCGAATGTCAATAGCAAATAAGTCAGAAGAAATACCTAATTCAATTCCATTTTTCACCGAATTAATACTTTCTAGAGCATGGTTTAATGCTTCGAAGTGGCGTGAGTTAGTAACAATTGTTTCGTTATTACTTAAAGCCCCTGTATTCACTAAAGAAATAAGTTCTTGTTTTAATTCATTAACGCCAATTTTTTGTTTTGCTGAAAGTAAAATTAAATGTTCAATTTCTGATTGTAAAATAGAGGAGTCATGACACGATAAAGTATCTACTTTATTGGCAATAACCAATAAACGTTTATTAGGAAAACGCTGTTTTATAGTTGCTATTTCTTCTAAAAATAATTCTTTAGAATGTACATACTTGTTTGAATCAATTAAAAAGATAATTAACTGAGCATTTTCTGCTTTTTCATAAGCTTTTTTAATACCAATACTTTCAACAACATCTTCAGTTTCTCTAATACCAGCAGTATCTATAAAACGGAAAACAACACCATCAATAATTAGTTCATCTTCAATAGCATCACGAGTAGTACCAGCAATATCAGATACAATAGCTTTTTCTTCGTTTAGCAAGGCATTTAACAACGTAGATTTACCAACGTTAGGTTCTCCAATAATAGCAACAGGAATTCCATTTTTCATGGCGTTTCCAAAAGCAAAAGAATCAATTAAACGCTTTAAAACAGCTGATATTTTAGCTACTAATTCTTTAAATTTAGTTCTATCAGCAAATTCTACGTCTTCACCAGAAAAATCAAGTTCAAGTTCAATCAAAGCGGCAAAATCAAGTAATTGTCCTCTTAATTCTTTTAGTTCATTGGTAATTCCCCCGCGCATTTGTTGAATTGCCACTTGATGCGAAGCAGCAGAATTTGAGGCAATTACATCGGCAACAGCTTCCGCTTGTGATAAATCCATTTTACCATTTAAAAAAGCACGCATGGTAAACTCACCATTATCAGCTATTCGACAACCATTTTGTAAGAAAAGTTGAATAATTTCTTGCTGAATAAAGCTGGAACCGTGACAAGAAATTTCCACAACGTCTTCACCTGTATAAGAATGCGGATTTTTAAAAATAGATACTAAAACTTGATCAATAATTACTCCATTATTTACAATATGACCTAAATGTAAGGTATGAGACTTTTGAGATAATAATGACTTATTTTTCTTTACAGAAGTGAAAAATGAATCTACAATTTTTATCGATTTTTCTCCTGAAAGTCTAATAATAGCAATAGCACCAACTCCTGCTGGGGTTGCTAATGCAATAATTGTATCGTTTTGTATCATACTGCAAAATTACCTAATTTAGTAGGAAGTATTATAAAATATCAGCAACATATTTTTTACTGAACAAGCATGGGGGAAAACCCCTTTTTTTAACATTTTATTTTTAAAAACTAAAAATAAGCATTACATTTGGTGTAACAGTTTTTAGAACTTAAAAAACGTTAATCCCTCAAAATAATACGATACCCACTCAGTATTATTTTAGTTTCCTCATAAAATTTTTGTTGTGTACTCATTGTGTGTTATAGAAGTATTGCATTCTTGTAATACATCAGAAATACGTATCCCTTAATTACCCCACACCCCATTTTACCCCATCCCCGTAAGATGGTTTTAGCGAACACTAAGACTTAATAAGAGTAATACCCTAAAGAAATTTAGAGTATTTAAAAAGTTAAATTTTAAAAGTTAAGGTATGGGAATGAAAACTACTCATTTAAGAAAACTAATGCTGATACTTTTGTTGTTTAGTGCTAATTATGTTTTTTCACAAACAACAGTATCCATGCAGAGTCCCTGTAACCTTTCTGGGTGTGGAGCTCAGGATGTCGAAATAGGAAGTGTTTATATAGGAGATTCAAATGGAAACCCAATAAGCACGTGTACAGTAGGGCAACAACTCTCTAATGTTTACCTATATGTAGACATTTCTAAAGCAGCAAGTAAAATAGATTTATATATGCAGTTTTACTTGATGAATGGAGCAGATAAGATTGATAAAGATGGAAATGTTTATGTTGGAACAAATAAAATTAGTATAGGTATCTCAGGGGCAATTAGTCCTAGTACTTACCAAATGTTTGAGTTAATAAACTACACTTGTGGAGAAGAATTAACTTTAACCGACGTATATCTTTCTTGGCAAACTCCCGGTAGCAATGTAGGACCAGGGTGTTCAACACAAAATTCTAAATGTTCAGGAGAAAATTTACCACCAATTGATGTGCAAACTCCAATAGCTCCTGATTTTACTTTTGAATACGATTGTGGAAGTGGAGGTTTTCAAAGAGTAACCTATACTAATACTTCTACTGGAGGAGATGGAACCTTAACATATCAGTGGAGTTTTGGAACAGGAGCTTCTCCATCAATGGCAACAACTGAAGGCCCACATCCGGTTAATTATACTAGTTCGGGAACTAAAGTAGTAACACTAATTGTTACAGATGAAGATGGAGATACAAATTCAATAACTAAAAATGTTGCAGTATACTCTACTCCTGAGGCAAGTATAGTTGGAACAAATGTTAGTTGTAATGGTGGAAGTGATGGGGCAGCAAATTTAACCATAACAGGAGGGAAGGCTCCTTATATTTATTCATGGGATAATGGAGCTAATACTGAAGATATTACAGGTTTAGAAGCTGGTACATATCAAGTAATCGTTACTGATGCCAATAATTGTATTGCCTTTACAAATGTAACAATAATCGAGCCTCCTCTATTGTCACTTTCTCTTTTAGGAAGTGATTTAAGTTGTGGAGGAAGTGATGGAGCTATCGATCTAACCGTATCAGGAGGAACAGCAGGTTATACTTATTTATGGAATACAGGAGCAACAACAGAAGATCTTAGTGGATTAACAGAAGGGACTTATACGGTTACTGTAACAGACACTAATGGGTGTCAAGAAGTTGGGGCTATCACTTTAGTGTCGAATGACAATGAAAATCCTATTATTAGCGTTCCAGAAACCTTAGGAATTGAAGGTTGTGATGAAAATGGTATAACAAGTTTAAATGCTAGATACCCTTTGAGTTTAGCACCATCTTCTGATATCAAAGACAGCTTTTTTACAACTGGCTATACTGCTTCTGATGATGGAACAATAGCAAGTATAACTTATATAGATGCAATTAGTTCTGATGATGGATGTATTACTACAGTTACAAGAACATTTACTGTTACTGACACATGTGGTAAAATAGGAACAGATGCAATGGTGATTACCATTCAAGATACTATAGCACCAGATTTTACAGTGCCAGGAGATATTTCAATTTTTTCAGATACTAGCTGTAATTATGATGCCAGTGTAGGTATAACAGGAGATGTTACAAATGAATCAGATAATTGTAATACTGGCTTAGAGGCTACCTTTACAGATGAAGAGCTAACAGGTAGTTGTAATGGGGAAAAGATAGTTAAACGTACTTGGAAATTAATAGATAGCTGTGGTAATACAACAGAAAAAATACAAACAATTACAGTTGTAGATACTATAGCACCCGTATTATCAGCAACACCAGCCGATGTAAGTGTCGACTGTGAAGCCATACCAGCGGTACCCACCATCACTG